>JBLHNV010000128.1:0-7859 GCA_047623125.1 Janthinobacterium sp.
CGATATTGCGCAACGTCAGGCTGGCCAGATCATTCTCGGTTTGCGCCAGAAACAGCATGTCTGCGATCATCTTGCCCATGCGTTCGAACTCTTCAAGATTGGAGTACAAAATTTCACGATATTGATCAGCTCCTCTTTTCTGACTGAGGGCAACCTGTGTCTCGGTAGTCAGATTGGTGATCGGAGTGCGCAGTTCATGCGCGATATCGGCGGAGAAATCGGACAATTGACGAAATCCGATTTCGAGCCGGCCAAGCATGTCATTGAATGACGCGACCAGTCCGGCGAGCTCGATCGGCACTTCTTCCGGTACCAGTCTGATGTGCAATTGTGTGGAAGTGATGCCGCGCATTCTTGCGCTGATATGGCGTATCGGCGCATGGCCTTGCCAGACCGCGAGCCAGGCAGCGAGCAATGCGATGGCGCACACGACTGCGGTGGTCAGCCACAATGTCTGTTGAAAGTTGTCGATGTAATGAAGATGCATGTCGATGGCGGTCGCCACCACGACCGTGTAGTGCTGCGGCGTCACATCAGCAGCCCCGGTTGCAGCCCCGGTTGCGATGCGCAGCACAGCGCCGCGATACCGTTTTCCGCCCTGCTCCCAGACATCGAGCGTATTCGCGGCGATGTGTGCCACGGGCTTGAGCTGACCTGCCGGCTCGCTCAAATCCATGCCGGGACTGGAATAGAGCCGCGCTCCGGAGGCTGCCAGGACCTGGAAATACATGCCATGATGACCGACGACTGCGCCCGCGAGCCGCGCTTCCAGAGTGCTGCCGGAAGCGGGCTGTTGCAGTACGTTTTGTACCGACTCGGCCACGATGCCGAGTTCGCCGGCATCGATCTCGGCAAAATGTTGCTCCAGCGAGTGCACCACGATCTGGCCAAAGGCAAAAAAAACCAAAATGGTGGCGATGCCCACGAAGGCCGTTACCCGTAATGCCAGCGAGGCCGGACGCGTCTGTCTGGTCATCATCGGGCCGGTCTGCTCAGTCTTCATCGGGCAAGTCCAGCTTGTATCCCATGCCGCGCACCGTGTGCACCAGTTTGGGCTCGAATTCATCATCCATTTTTGCGCGCAGCCGACGGATAGCGACATCGATGACATTGGTGTCGCTGTCGAAATTCATATCCCACACCTGGGATGCGATCAGGGAGCGCGGCAACACTTCGCCTTGATGGCGCACCAGCAGTTCCAGCAAGGCGAACTCTTTTCCCGTCAAATTGATGCGCTGACCCGAGCGCGTGGCGCGCCTGCGGGGCAAGTCGAGCGTCAGATTGGCCACTTGAATCTGCTCTGCATTGATGGGAGAGCTGCCCCGGCGCAGCAGCGTGCGCACCCGCGCCAGCAGCTCGGCAAAGGCGAATGGCTTGACCAGATAGTCATCGGCGCCCAGTTCCAGCCCCTTGACCCGGTCGGCCACGCTGTCGCGCGCGGTCAGGAACAATACCGGAACATTTTTTCCTGCCTCGCGCAATGACTGCAGAATGCGCCAGCCATCCACGTCGGGCAGCATCACATCGAGAATGATCAGGTCGTAGGGTTCGCTCATGGCCTGGTGATGACCATCAAGGCCGTTGCGCGCCAGGTCGACCGCAAAGCCAGCCTCGGTCAGTCCTTGCCGTAAATAATCGGCAATCTTGGTTTCGTCTTCTACAACAAGCAGCTTCATTGATTGCTCCGGTTATCTGTTTTTTGCTCTGATGCCGCGCTGCGCGCGCGTCAGAGCGTAGTGGGAAGAATACCGAACAATATAAGCAGCCGATGCTGGCACGAAGATGACAGGCACATTACATCAATGTAATGTGCCTGTCATTCCAGTGTCAGCACCCGCGCTTTAGACTAAATGCTAATTGTTGTATTTCAGTTGCTATATTTTAATTGACTTCAAAAATCATTGAGGTGATGAACAATCCCCTGAATGACTTTGGTGTCTGTTTTTTCAATCGAGGATTCCGCATGAAAAGTCAATTTCCTTTAATCCATTCTTCTTTGTCTGGCGCGGCACCCGACCAGCCGCGCCGGCGCTTTGTGCGCGGTCTGGCTGCAGGCGGCGTATTGCTCGGCATGGCGTCATGGTCCGGTCCTGGCTGGGCGCGAGATACCAAGCCGGCCAGCACCGGCGCGCCCGTGCTGCGCGGAACCGAATTCAATCTGGTCATTGCCGAATCGCCGGTCAATTTCACCGGCAATCCACGCATGGCCACCACCATCAACGGATCGATACCGGCGCCCACGCTGCACTGGCGCGAAGGCGACACCGTCACGATACGCGTCACCAACCAATTGAACGAGCCGACGTCGATTCACTGGCACGGCATGATCCTGCCGTATCAGATGGATGGCGTACCCGGAATCAGTTTCACGGGTATCCCTGCCGGCGCGACCTTCACCTACCGCTTCAAGGTCGAGCAAAACGGCACTTACTGGTATCACTCGCACTCGGGATTCCAGGAAATGACCGGCATGTACGGCGCCATCGTCATCGAGCCGGCCGTCGCCGATCCGGTCAAGGCCGACCGCGAGCATGTGATCTTGCTGTCGGACTGGACCGATGAAGATCCGATGCGTGTCTTCACCAAGCTCAAGGTCCAGAGCGATTACTACAATATGATACAGCCGACCGCGCCGGATTTTTTTCGGGATATGGCGCAGGATGGCCTCAAGGCCGCGCTTGACAAGCGCAAGATGTGGAACCAGATGCGCATGAGTCCGACCGACCTGGCCGACCTGTCGACGACGGCGCTGACCTTCCTGATGAATGGAACGACGCCCGCCGGCAACTGGACTGGCCTGTTCAGTCCTGGCGAACGGGTGCGGCTGCGCTTCATCAACGGCGCCAGCAACTCTTTTTATGATGTACGCATTCCCGGTTTGAAGATGCAAGTGGTGCAAGCCGACGGCGTCAATGTCGACGCTGTGACAGTAGACGAATTCCGCTTCGGTCCGGGCGAGACCTACGATGTGCTGGTCGAACCGAAAGACGATGCCTACACCTTATTTGCGCAATCGATGGATCGCAGCGGTTACGCAATGGGCACGCTGGCGCGCCAGGCCGGACTCACGGCTGCCATCCCGGCATTGGATAAAGCGGATTGGCTATCGATGAAAGACATGATGGGCGAGATGGGAGGCATGGCTGGCATGGATCACGGCAGCATGGCCGGTATGAAGAATGGCAGCATGGCAGGCATGGACCACGGCGCGATGGCCGGCATGGCCGGTTCGCTGGCAGTGCCAAGCAAACAGGCCCGCCACGCCAGCACCGAGTACGGCCCCAGCACCGATGCGCGGGTCGATATGGCGCGCACCAATCTCGATGACCCGGGAGTCGGTTTGCGCAACAACGGACGCCGCGTCCTGACGCTGGCCGATTTGCACACCATCGGCGGACCGCTCGATTCTCGCGGCCCGGAACGGGAAGTCGAGTTGCATCTGACCGGCAACATGGAGCGCTATACCTGGTCGTTCGACGGTCTTGAATTCGGCCAGTCGACACCGGTCCATTTTCGCTATGGCGAGCGACTGCGTGTCATTTTGCACAACGACACGATGATGACGCATCCGATGCACATGCACGGCATGTGGAGCGAACTGGAAAGCCCCGATGGACGGTTCCAGGCAAGGCGCCACACGATCCCGGTACAACCGGCGCAGCGCATCAGTTTCCTGGTGACGGCTGATGCGCTGGGCCGGTGGGCCTGGCATTGCCACCTGGCATTCCATATGGATGCGGGCATGTTCCGCGAAATCGTGGTGGCATAAAAAAATGAATAAAATGAACAGCCTAACAAGGAAAAAAATGAAAACACGGATGCAATGGCTGGCCTTGACGCTGGCAAGTGTTAGCGCGGTCCCGGCGCTGTCTCAGGCTACCTCGGATGAAGCCGGGGTCGCCATTACCGGTCATGCGCACCATCAGGGTAGTGCCGCCGCCGGGACCAAAGACATGGCCGACAAGGACCATGCGAACATGGGCCACAGCAGCATGCCAATGTCCGAGCCGGCGATGCCGGGCATGGACCATGGCAGCATGCCAATGGCTCAGCCTGCAATGCAAGGCATGGACCACGCGGAAATGGATCACGGCAGCATGCCAATGGCTCAGCCTGCAATGCAAGGCATGGACCACGCGAAAATGAATAATGTAAAAAAAGCAACTTCTCAGCCGGCGATGTCAGGGATGGAGCACGGCAACATGCAGTCCTCCGCCCCGGCCAGCGCCCGCAGTGCGCATGAATACGCCGATGGATATACACTCGATTCCGGCAAATATGCGTTGCCGGGCCCGCGCCAGCTCAGGCTGGCAGACGAACACAGCTTCGCTTCCGTGGCGTTCAATCGTCTTGAGCGCGGCGTGCGCGGTGACGGCACCGCCTACGATGTCAAGGCATGGTTCGGGCGCGATTACGAGCGTCTGGTGATCAAGGCCGAGGGCGAGGTGGCCGAAGGCAAACTGCAGGATGCGCGCACCGAAGTGTTGTGGGGACACGCACTGACGCCGTTCTGGGATACCCAACTGGGATTGCGACATGACGCTGGCGTCGGCCCAAGCCGCAACTGGCTGGCAATGGGCGTTGAGGGGTTGGCGCCTTACTGGTTCGACGTCGAGGCGACACTGTATGTCGGCGATGGCGGCAGGACAGCCTTCCGGCTGGGTGCGGAATATGACCTGTTGCTGACGCAAAAGTTGGTCCTGCAGCCCAGTGTGAGCATGAATGCCTATGGCAAGCGCGATGCAGAGCGCGACATCGGCAGCGGCTTTTCCAGCAGCACGGTCGGACTGCGACTGCGCTATGAAATCAACCGCCAGTTTGCCCCATATATCGGCGTTGAACACAGCAACAAGTTTGGCGATACAAAAGCGCTGGCACGCGCTGCCTTCGAGCCCAGCGCCGAGACGCGCTGGGTGGCCGGCGTGCGCGCCTGGTTCTGATCTGGCACGACTGCTGCAGTGACATTGGTACGCAAACCCCGATAGATAAAGGAAAAAGATGAAAACACTACGTACAATGATTTTCGCCTCCGCCATGGCTGCGGCCACATTGGCCAGCTCATTTGCCGCGGCCCACGCGGGCTTGAAGAGTTCCGATCCCGTGGCTGGTTCGATCCTTGCAACGGCGCCGAAAGAGATCAAGCTCACGTTCAATGAAAAAGTCGAAGCCACATTCAGCAGCATCAAGTTGACGAGTGGGGAGGGCAAGGCGGTCGCGGCAAGCAAGGCCACAGTCGACGAGGCCAACCCTGCCATCATGCGGGTGGAAGTTCCCGCCTTGCCAACTGGCGCATACAGCGTGACCTGGGTCGCTGTCGGGGGCGATGGTCACCGTCGCAAAGGCGACTTCAAGTTCGCGGTGAAATAAATGGACCCGACCGGGCTGCTACAAACGGGTTCGGCATTGCTGCTCAACAGCGGCTTCGCCTGGTTGGTAGGTTCATGGTTTGCACGCCTTTGGGTGCCATCGACTGCGACGGCCCGCAGCGATGCCGAATCCCTATTGCATTGGCCCGATGCCCTTGCCGCTGGGCTATCCCTGATCGGCTGCATTGCCGGACTCTGGGCTGCCACGGCGGTGATGGCGGGCAGCGCACTGATTGAGGCCAGGACGATGTTCTGGATGATGCTATCAAGAACAGACTACGGTCACGCAGGATCCGTAACCGTCGTGTCGATGTCACTCATCTTCGCTTTTCGCCTCTATGGCAGCCGCCATCGCAGTCACAGCTTAGTGGTACTCATCTTGCTAGCGATCTTCGCTGTGACGCGGGCATCGATGGGGCATGCCGGCGAAGCAGGTTTGTGGTCGATAGCGATGGCGGCAGAAACAGTCCATCTGTTTAGCATCGGGCTCTGGGTCGGCGTCGTCGCAGTCTCCGGATGGCAGGTGCTGGGCCCGACGGCGCGCACCGAACTGAACATCGATGACGGTCATTACCTGGACCGGATGTCGCGCGCTGCGATGTGCGCCGTCATCGCTATCGCTGCCACAGGCCTCTACAACGCCTGGCTACGGGTGGAGACGGTGGCGCATTTGCAAGATAGCAGCTATGGCTTGACTTTGCTCGTCAAGGTAGCGCTGGTATGCATCGCCATCGCTTTAGGCGGTTACAACAAGTTCTTCGGACTGCCCGCAGTCGCCCGTTCGCCACAGGGTCTGAAACACGTGCGCACCGTGCTGCAAATGGAAAGCCTTGTGTTGCTCGGTGTACTCGCTGCTGCGGCATTGCTGACCGTGCAACAACCGCCATCGGCGATGTAATTGGCGCATGCCTGCTGGCTGCATTGTCGGAGATTTGAACGATGGCGAAGGAATACCATCATGCCGCTGTAGTCTGAATGGTAAGGTTGAGTAATACGAATAAAGGCGACGATTGCCTTGACGTGTGTGCCGCGGCAACGCATCAGAGTCATTGTGTTTACGACCCTGACGCCGAAGGCGGCCCTGATGCAATGCATCAGGGCCGCAGCGACGAGGCTGGGTCCGTGTTACGGCTTGTCGGCCTTGCTTGCTTTCGGTTTTGCTGCAGCCGGTTTGGCTGCGGCTGCCGGTTTTGCTGCCGCCTTGGCTGCTGCCGGTGCTGCCGGCTTGGCCTGAGCCTGAGCTGCAAATTTGGCTGCTGCCTCGCTTGCCATCGCCGATGCGCCAGTCATCGCATCCGACGCCATGTTGTTCGATACTGCCTGCTTGAACTGGTCTTGCAACAGATTCCACCAAGCCGCCGGATTGGTCATCGGGTCCGATGTGTCCGCTTGCGCTGGCTCTGCCGGTTTCTCTTGCGCCTGGGCGGGCTTCGCTTCGGCTGGCTTGGCCGCTTCGGGCTTCGCCGCTTCCGGCTTGGCTGCCGGTTGCTGGAAAAAGACCGATGCGTATGGCACCGACGAGAACAGCGACTTGTCGTTCGCGCCAGGCTGCTGGACGGCGGCCGCGAGCGTGGCACCCATCGATTTCAGTGTTGCGATCGTGGCACGTTGCACTTCGAGTGCCTGGACCGTGCCGCGCAGCATGCTCATGTTGACGTTGAGCCAGGCTTCGACCGCTTTCAAGTCATTGATCTTTTTGTCGAGTTCTTCGATCGACAATGTCGGCGCCGTAATGCCGGGAACGTTCATGCCAGGCACGCTCATGCTGCCCCACAAATTTTTGACAAAATCAAGCGTGTCAGTCATCACTGCAGCGCCCTGCATGTTGGGCATTTGGGGATTGGCCATTATCATGTCTCCAGTTGAATAGTTGCTTAGCGTATCAGATAATTTGGCGTCTTTCAAAAATTCTTGCAAGCGCGGATAGGACGCAAAATCCGCCGTAATTGCTGGTGTGAAGCAAGCCTGTCGGCGCGTATGCCGGCGAACGCGTTAAACTCGCGCTATGAAGATTGTTCCTTTCCTTTTGCAGCGCCGCCGCATACTGGCGCTGTGCGCCGCAACCATCGTACTGCATTACCTGGCGCTGGCCTGGGTCGGCACCGGTGTCGTCGCGCTGCCAGCCAAGCCGCCGCCGAATCGGGTGGTATCGGTCCAGTTGCGCGCGGCGCCACTGCCTGCGCCGACGCCGGTCCAGGTGTCGGCGCAGGTCAAGCTGCCGGTGCCAGTGCCGTCCAGAACGCCGGTGCCGGACGCGATCGTCGCTGCCGGCGTTGCAGCCGGGCCGGGCACGCAGTCTTTCGCCGCCGCGCCTGAGCCAGCAGCGGTGCCAGCGCCCGAATTCGCCACGCTACCTGCGCCTGAACCATCACCTGCGCCTGAATCGGTGCCGGTTCAGGCAGCGCTGCCTCCGGATGCAAGCGATACCGGGCGCCCGCCACACGTTTATCGGGTCGATTTACCGCCGTCGGCCGAGCTCGAGATGGAGATCAT
>JBLHNV010000129.1:0-7843 GCA_047623125.1 Janthinobacterium sp.
ATCGCCGCGCAATCGGAACGCGAAGGCGTCAAGTCGCTGCGCCGGGCGGGCTTGTCGAAGGTCAGGCAAGGCCTGACCAGCCTTGAAGAAGTACTTGGCTGCACCAACGAATAGGACGCAGACCAGAGCCACGTCAGGCAAGCTCGCGGCCAGCAATCGGATGCAAATACCGGGTGATACCAACGAATAGGAAGCAGACCATGGCCACGTCAGGCAAGCTCGCAACTGGAACCCAAGTCAAGGAATCGATCTATGCCTGGGAAGGCAAGGACAAGAGCGGCAAGACGGTGCGCGGCGAGTTGCGCGCCGGCGGCGAAGCCATCGTCAATGTGACGCTGCGGCGCCAGGGCATCATGGTCACCAAGGTCAAGAAAAAAGTTTACCGCCGCGGCAAGAAAATCACCGACAAGGATATCTCGCTGTTCACGCGCCAGCTGGCCACGATGATGAAAGCCGGCGTGCCACTGCTGCAATCGTTCGACATCGTCGGTAAAGGTCATTCGAACCCGTCGGTATCGAAACTGGTGATGGACTTGCGCATCGACATAGAAACCGGCACCAGCCTGAATCAGGCTTTTCGCAAATACCCGTTGTATTTTGACCCGCTGTTTTGCAATCTGGTGGGCGCTGGCGAACAGGCTGGCATTTTGGAAGACTTGCTGACCCGCCTCGCGATCTACAAAGAAAAAACCCTCGCCATCAAGGCCAAGATCAAGTCGGCGCTGATGTATCCGGTGTCGATACTGGCGATCGCCTTCATCGTCACCGCCGTCATCATGATCTGGGTCGTGCCTGCGTTCAAGGAAGTGTTCAGCAGCTTCGGCGCAGCGTTGCCAGCGCCCACGCTGTTCGTGATGGCGATCTCGGAATTTTTCGTCCAGTGGTGGTATCTGATCTTCGGCGGCATCTTCGGTTCGATTTACTTCTTTTTTCAGGCCTGGCGCCGCTCGGCGAAAATCCAGCGCATGATGGACATCGCCTTGCTCAAGGCGCCGATTTTCGGCGCAGTGATCCGCAAGGCGACGATCGCGCGCTGGACCCGCACTCTGGCCACGATGTTCGCCGCTGGCGTGCCACTGGTCGAATCGCTCGATTCGGTCGGCGGCGCGGCCGGCAACGCCGTCTATCTGGATGCGACCCGGCGCATCCAGAACGAGGTCAGCACCGGCACCAGCTTGACGGCGGCGATGCAAAACGCCGAGGTATTCCCGAACCTGGTCACGCAGATGGTGTCGATCGGCGAAGAATCGGGTTCGCTCGACGCCATGCTGGGCAAGGTCGCCGACTTTTACGAAGACGAAGTCGATGAAGCGGTCGCCGCACTGTCGAGTCTGATGGAGCCGTTGATCATGGTGATTCTGGGCGTGCTGATCGGTGGCCTGGTCGTGGCCATGTATTTGCCGATTTTCAAGCTCGGTTCCGTGGTCTGATGGTCGGCAACCTGCTTTTTGCAGTCCAATGTCTGCCCGATGTCGGCAGCCCGATTGCGCTCGCCTGATGCTGAGCGCGATCTAATGCTCGACGCCAGCGCTGCTGTAATGGTCTAATGACGGCCCAAGCTACAATGCGACCGATGCTGCATCGACGCCAGACAGACCTTCGATCAACCCGCTGCGGAACTAAAAAATGCTCCAAGAACCACTGTTGTTTGCCGCGCCCGCCAGCCTCGTTGCCAGTCTCGTCGCCGGCCTGTTCGGACTGTTGATAGGCAGCTTTCTCAATGTCGTGATCTACCGCGTGCCCAAGATGATGCAGCGCGAATCAGACAATTACGTCGCGTCCGAAAGCGGCTTGCCGCTGCCACATGAGGACCGCTTCAACCTGATGCTGCCGCGCTCAAACTGTCCGCACTGCGGCCATCAGATCACCGCACTGGAAAATATTCCGCTGCTCAGTTACCTGGCATTGCGCGCCAAGTGCAGCGCGTGCAAGGCGCCGATCCCGGCCCGCTACCCGGTCGTTGAACTGCTCGCCGGCGCGCTGTCGGCGCTGCTGGTGTGGCGCTTCGGCAGCGGCTGGACCGGCCTGGCCACGCTACTGTTCACCTATTGCCTGATCGCGATGACGTTCATCGACATCGACACCCAGCTGCTGCCCGATGACCTGACTTTTCCGCTGCTGTGGGCCGGTTTGCTGGTCAACCTCGATGCCACTTTCGTGCCGCTGCACGACGCGGTCATCGGCGCGGCCGCCGGCTACCTGGTGCTGTGGGCGATCTACTGGGTATTCAAGCTGGTCACGGGCAAGGAAGGCATGGGTTACGGCGACTTCAAGTTGCTGGCCGCACTGGGCGCCTGGCTGGGCTGGGCCATGCTGCCGACGATCATTCTTTTGTCCTCGCTGGTCGGTGCCATCGTCGGCATCAGCCTGATCATCTTTACCAAGCACGGGCGTGACCAGCCGATTCCGTTCGGCCCTTACCTGGCCGCCGCAGGCATGGTCGCGCTGCTGTACGGCACGCCGATTTCGCGCTACACGCTGAGCCTGGTCGGATGATGCCAGCCACCCAGCATGACGACCCGGGACACAGCGGCGCTGGCGCCGCCTTATGGATCGGGCTGACCGGCGGCATCGGTTGTGGCAAATCGACGGTGGCCGACCTGTTCGCCGCGCGCGGCGCCAGCATCATCGACACCGACCGCATCGCGCACGAGCTGACCGGCGCCGACGGCGCGGCGATGCCGGCGCTGCTGGCCGAGTTCGGCCTTGAATATGCCGATGCCGACGGCGCGTTAGACCGCGCCCGCATGCGCGCACTGGTTTTTTCTGATCCGCAAGCGAAAGCGCGACTCGAAGCGATACTGCATCCGCGCATCAAGCAAGTCACCTTCGCCAGCGCAGCGCGCGCGACCGGTTGCTACGTCATCTTTGCGGTGCCGCTGCTGGTCGAGTCAAGCCATTGGCGCGCTCGCGTGGCGCGGGTGCTGGTCGTCGACTGCCCGGAACAGGTGCAAGTGGCCCGCGTGATGGCGCGCAACGGTTTTACCGAAGCGCAAGTGAGGGCCATCATGGCAACGCAAGCATCGCGCCAGGACCGGCTGGCGCAAGCGGACGATGTCATCAGCAATGGGGACGACATCGCCGCACTGGAACCGCAAGTGGAACGCTTGCACCGTCTTTATGTTGCTTTTTTACAAAGAATGGCAGGAATGCCACCACAACACTTATAATTTGTCAGCGCGCTGCTTCGCATCGGAGCGCTTGCTTGCGAACTCACCCATAAAGGAATGTCAATTGATCGTCTACGAACACCCTTTCAGCGAACGCATACGCACGTTGTTGCGGCTGGAAGACCTGTACGATAAATTCAAATTTTTTGTCCAGCAAGATCACCCGATACAGCATCACGCTGCGTTGACAACCATCTTCGACATGCTGGAAGTGGCTGGCCGCGCGGATCTGAAATCGGACTTGCTGCAGGAACTCGAGCGTCAGAGCCAGAGCTTGCTGGGCTACCGTGCCAATCCCAACGTCGAAACCGGCGCGCTCGATGCGATCCTGGCTGAACTCGGCACCGTCAGTGCTGCGCTGACGGACTCCCAGGGCAAGATCGGGCAAAACATCCGCGACAACGAATGGCTGATGAGCATACGCGGTCGCACCACGATTTCCGGCGGCGCCTGCGAATTCGATTTGCCGTCGTATCACGCATGGCAGCATCACGGCGCCGAGCGCCGCTTCAACGATATAATGGCCTGGTTCGCGCCGATGGCGCCGCTGTTCGATGCGCTGACGCTGGTGCTGCGCCTGCTGCGCGATTCCGGCACCACCGTCAAGGTCATCGCCAACGCCGGCAGCTACCAGCAGATGTTCCAGGGCAAGGTCTACCAGATGCTGCGCCTGTCGCTCGACGATAAGCTGGGGGCGATACCCGAGATGTCGGCCAACAAGTACATGCTGTGGGTACGTTTCACGACGCAGGGCGGCGATATGAAACCGGTTGCGCTGGAAGAGGACATCCCGTTCGAACTCAAACTCTGTAATTTTTAAGGCTGCTTGATGACGATAGTGAATTGCCCTGGCTGCGCCAGGAAAGTCGAATGGAACACGGCTAACCAATACCGTCCATTTTGTTCGGAACGCTGTAAACAGATCGACCTGGGCGCTTGGGCTGACGAAAAGTATGCGATCCCGGCGGTCAATCAGGCCGAAGATCAGCAAGATGCCGCGGGCGAGCAGCACAATGGTCAACCCGGCTCAGAGCACTAACGCTCAAACGCAAAAACGTAGCTCGTCGAGCCATGCCAGCAACGGTATCGTCGCTGGCAACAGCGGCGCCACATCGACCCGGCCTTGCCACGCAAAAGCCTGGCCTTCCAGGCCTTGGGGCTCGCCGCGCCAGTCGCGGCTGATGTAAAAATGCAGCCGCACATGCGCGTGCGGATAGACGTGTTCGACTCCGCACCACGCCTGTGCGCTGGCGATATGCACTCCGAGTTCTTCGACGAACTCGCGCTGCAATGCGTTGAAGATGCTTTCGCCCGCTTCCACTTTACCGCCAGGAAATTCCCAGTAACCCGCATAAGGCTTGCCGGCCGGGCGCTGCCCGAGCAGCACGTCGCCGTTTGGATTGATCAAGATGCCGACGGCGACGTCGATCGGTGCTGCCCCTGCGGCCTCTAACTGACGCACTTGTCCTCCACCGGTAATTTTCCGGCAAAATCCTTGGCGAATTGCCAGGCCACGCGGCCCGAGCGCGAACCGCGCAACAAGGCGAAGCGCAACGCGGCGCTGCGCGCATCATCTATCTGTCCTTGATCGCAGCCGAACGACGCCAGCCAGTGACCAACGATATCGAGATAATCATCTTGCTTGAATGGATAAAACGACAGCCACAAGCCAAAGCGCTCCGACAGCGATATTTTCTCCTCGACCGTCTCGCCCGGATGCAAATCGCCATCTTCATCGTACTTGTAAGTCGCATTGTCGGACATCCGTTCCGGCAGCAAGTGGCGCCGGTTCGACGTCGCGTAGATCAGCACATTGTCCGACTGCGCCGAGATCGAGCCATCGAGCGCCACTTTCAAGGCCTTGTAGCCAGTTTCGCCTTCTTCGAACGACAGATCGTCGCAAAAAATGATGAAACGCTCCGGCCGCCCGGCGACCAGATCGACGATATCGGGCAACTCGGCCAGGTCATCCTTGTCGACTTCGATCAGGCGCAAGCCATCCTTGGCGAACTGGTTCAGGCAAGCCTTGATCAATGACGATTTTCCGGTGCCGCGCGCGCCCGTCAGCAACACGTTGTTGGCCGGGCGGCGCGCGACGAACTGGCGCGTGTTCTGTTCGATCTGCCCCTTCTGAGGCCCGATGTTGCGCAAATCGGTCAGCGCGATATCGGACACATGCGCAACCGCTTGCAGATAGCTGGCCGCGCCTTGCCGTCTGCGCCAGCGAAAGGCGTAACCCAGCTTCCAGTCCGGTTCACGCGGACTTTGCGGCAAGATCGACTCGACGCGCAGCAACAGCGCTTCGGCGCGCATCAAAAATTGGTCGAGTGGTGTTGTCATCAGAGTCATGGGCGGCATTGGTAGAGTGGGTCGAAGGGCGTTGTCATCGGGATCACGAACGGTAGTCTGCATTGATCGTCACATACTCATGCGACAAATCGCAGGTCCACACCGTGGCCGTGGCGTCGCCGCGCGCCAGCGTCACGCGCACGGCGATTTCGCTTTGCTGCATCACGCGCTGGCCGTCAGCTTCCTGGTAGTCGGGATTACGCCCGCCGTTCTTGGCGACCAGCACATCGTCCAGATACAGGTCGAGTTTGTCGACATCAAGGTCGTCAACGCCAGCATAGCCGATCGCGGCCAGGATCCGACCCAGGTTCGGGTCGGAGGCGAAAAAAGCCGTCTTCACCAGCGGCGAATGCGCGATCGAATACGCGATCTTGCGACATTCAAGCATCGTCGCGCCCTGCTCCACTGTCACGCTGATGAACTTGGTTGCACCTTCGCCGTCGCGCACGATCGCTTGTGCCAGGAAGGTCGACAATTCGGTCACCGCCAGCGCCAGCGCCGCGTATTGCGGCGTGTCGATGGCATCGACTGTCAGCGTGCCGGCGCCGGTGGCGATCAGCATGAAGGAATCATTGGTCGACGTGTCGCCATCGATCGTGATGCAATTGAACGACTGATCGGCGGCCTGCTTGACCAGATGATCAAGCACCGGTTGCGCGACCGTGGCATCGAAGGCAAGGAAACCCAGCATCGTCGCCATGTTCGGGCGGATCATGCCCGCGCCCTTGCTGATGCCGCTCAAGGTGACCCGGTGGCCATCGATGTCGACCGAACGCGACGCCGCTTTGGGCTGCGTATCGGTGGTCATGATCGCTTCAGCGGCGCCATGCCAGTCGCAGGCGCCCAGGCTGGACACCGCCTGCGGCAAGCCGGCGATCAGGCGCGCCAGCGGCAGCGGTTCCAGGATCACGCCGGTTGAAAACGGCAATATCTGGCCAGGTGCGCAATCGAGCAATTGCGCCAGCGCGGCGCAACTGGCATATGCATCAGCCAGACCGGACACGCCGGTGCCGGCATTGGCATTACCGGTATTGACCAGCAACGCGCGGATCGGCGCGGCGCCGGCGCCAACGGCAACGAGATGGGTCTTGGACACTTGCACCGGCGCCGCGCAAAAGCGGTTCAGCGTGAAGACGCCTGCGACCGTCGCGGTCGAAGCCAGCTTCAGGACCAGCACATCCTTGCGGTCAGGCTTTTTGATGCCGGCTTCGGCAATGCCGATCTCGATGCCGGCAACCGCCAGCAGATCTGCAGCAACGGGCTTGGGGGAGTTGACGGCCATGGTGAGTCTTGTCGGTTAGGATGGAAACAGCTATTGTAATCGCTGGTGTGGCCTGGCCGGCAGCACCTGAAATAAAAACCCCCAACGACTCGTACAAGGAGGCACCAGAGAACATGCACCAGCCCAGCACAACATCGGATCCACGGTATGACGCCATCGTAGTCGGCAGCGGCCCCGGTGGCGCCAGCGTGGCGCGCCAACTGGCACAGCATGGCTTGCGGGTGCTGATACTCGAACAAGGCAGCAGTGCACCGCTGGCAGGCACACTAAGCCAGATGGCAACGATCGCGGCAGTGCCGGGCAAAGGTGCTTTTTTCAATCTCGACGCATCGCTGCTGGTGCAAGGCATCACCAGCGGCGGCAGTTCCAGCATCAATTTCGCCACTGCGGCGGCGCCGCCGCTGCCGCTGTTTGCCGCCCATGGCATCGACCTGGGGCCGGCGCTGCACGCGTTGCGGGCCGAACTGCCGATGGCTGCGCTGCCCGACACTCTGGTCGGGCCGATGGCAACGCGCATCATGCAAGGCGCACGCTCGCTGGGCCTGGAATGGCATAAACTGGACAAGATGATACGGCCGCAAATTTGCCGCAGCGGATGCTGGCGCTGCGTTTACGGCTGCCCGTTCGGCGCCAAATGGACGGCGCGCGACATGATCACCGAAGCAACAGCGCTCGGCGCTTGCCTGCTGGACCGGGCCCGCGCCGAGCGCATCATAGTGCAAGACGGGCGCGCGAGCGGCGTGCAGTTCATCAGAGGCGGCAAAGTCTGCGAGGCCAGCGCCCGCGTTGTCATCGTCGCCGCCGGCGGCATCGGCAGCCCGCGCCTGCTGCACCGGTCAAGCTTGCATCCGCGCACAAGCAGCTACTTTACCGATCCCGTCGTCGCCGTGATGGGCAGCGTTGACGATCTCGACGGTGGCGCCGAGGTGCCGATGGCGGCCGGCCTGCATCTGGCTGCAGATGGCATCACGCTGGCCGACCTGACCTTGCCCAGGCCGATGTACCAGGCTTTCACGGCGCAGGTCGGGCGCCTGGACCGGCT
>JBLHNV010000130.1:0-7826 GCA_047623125.1 Janthinobacterium sp.
TCGCGCTGCAGCCCGCTTTTGATGCTGGCCCGGGCATCGGGATCATCGGCGTCACCGAGCAGCATCAGGTTCGTCAGCCACAAGGTCAGGCAATCGACCCGCAGCAGCGCGGGCGGTCATGATGTAGGCGACTTCGTTGTCGGACGCGATGACGATCTGTTCGGCATGGGCGCTCTGGCCGGAGCGCGCCGCCCAATGCCCGTGTGCGTGTCATCTTGTATCCTGGTTCAGGAACATGGCGGCCACGGCCGCCGGGTTCGATGGGAAGTAAGCGTGGAAATAGGACGCCGTCAGCGAACCGGCGCGATACACCGCTTCACCGGCACGGCCGGACGGATGCATGACGGTGCGCGCGCTCGGCGCAATGGTTGTTTCGATCCGCGAATAATGGAAGGTGTGGCCGCGCAAGATGCCATGCGCGGTGGCCACGCCTTGCGAACCGAGTCCGGCCAGGCGCGCTTGCATCGCTACGCATCCATCGAGCAAACCGGCCATGGGCCAGACTGCGCCGGCGTGATCTGCCAGCGATGTGGCTACCGCCATCATGCCGCCGCATTCAGCGACAATGGGCATGCCGGCGGCGTGCGCGGACTTGATCGATGCCTGCCAGTGAGCCGCTTTCGACAGCGTTGCGGCATGCAGCTCCGGATAGCCACCCGGCAAGTACACGGCGGTGGCGGCAGCGGGAACGGGTTCATCAGCCAGTGGCGAAAAATAATGCAAGGTCGCGCCCAGATCCAGCAGCGTGTCCAGGTTGGCCGGGTACAGGAACGCGAACGCCGCATCGCGCGCAATTGCGACCGTTTGTCCGGCCAGTAGCGGCGTCTGGGGCGCTAGCGTGTGCAGATCAGGCAGGTCGATGCGCGTGCTGCGCAAGCTGCGCCATGCCTCTTCATCGAATGCCAGTTGTTCTGCCAGTGTATCGAGCAAAACATCGAGCGCAACATCAAGACCGCTCAGTTCGTCCGGCAGCACCAGGCCGAGGTGGCGCTCCGGCAGCGATTGCGCCTGACGCGGCAGCGTGGCGAACAACGCGATGTCGCGCAGCGAGTCGGCGACCATGCTGGCGTGTCCCGGGCTGGCGATGCGGTTGGCGATGACGCCGGCCAGTTCGACCGGGCCATAGTCGCGCAATCCCATCACCAATGCGCCCGCTGTTTGCGCCATTGCCGATGCGTCGATGACGGCCAGCACTGGAATGCCGAAGGCGCGCGCCAGATCCGCCGACGATGGCGCGCCGTCGTACAGTCCCATGACGCCTTCGATCAGGATCACGTCGGCGGCGCTGGCCGCTAATGCCAGCTGTTGCCGACATTGGTCCAGGCCGACCATCCACAGGTCGAGCGACCTGACCGGCGCACCGCTGGCGCGTTCCAGTAACATCGGGTCGATGAAATCCGCGCCGCATTTGAAGACGCGCACGCGCTGTCCCTGTTGCGTCAGCTTGCGCGCCAGCGCGGCCGTCACCGTGGTCTTGCCCTGGCCGGATGCAAGCGCCGCGACCATCAGCATGCGCACGTTGACGTGGGGCACGTTCGTATGCCGGGCATCGGCATACGGCATGTCGGCATGCGGCATGTCAGTTGGGGCATCGACCGATGCTGCAGGCAGCGTCGCCATCACCATTGGGTTCCCGCTTGCGCGCCGCTGCCGGCCGCGTACGCCTGCTTGATGGGTGCCATGTCGGGTGCCATGTCGGGTGCCATGCGCAGGTGGTGCTGATCGCTGATCGCTGTGTCATTGATCACTGTGTCATTCATTGTATTCATGTGGCGTCCTCTTCCAGAGATAAAATACCATGCTTGCCGTGCAAGATGATGGCCCGGCAGATGACCGATCGATTCATCGCATGAGGTGGGCTGGTGACAACCTTGGTGCCTGCTGCTGCGCAGTTCCGGGCCCGCCATGGCGCGGCACCTCGATGCCGCGCCAGCAGGTCGCTCAGGGTGGCGGCGCGCGATAGGTGATTGTCAGAGACCGTTCGTCACCCGGGGATGATATTTGTTTGCCCAAGCGGCGCGGCCTTCGACCTACGCCAGTGCCGCCGTCACCTTCAGTACTTCCTCGGCACTGGTGACGCCATCGACGATCTTGGCGGCGCCGGCGATGCGCAGCGGCGTCATGCCATCAAGCACGCTTTGACGGCGCAGCGCGTGCAGGTCGGTTTCTGCGCTGATCAATTGCGTGAATGCTTCGGTGACGGTCAACAATTCATAGATGCCGGTGCGTCCGCGATAGCCGGTCAGGCGGCATGCGGGACAGCCGATCGCACGATACACGGTGGCCGGTTTTGGCATGTTCCAGGCCCCGCCCAGGCTGTGCCAGATAGGATCTGTGATCCGACCATCAGGGCGCTTGCAATCCGGGCATAGCGTGCGTACCAGGCGCTGCGCCAGGATGCCGATCAGCGTCGCTTCCAGCAGATAATGCGGCACGCCCAGTTCCAGCATCCGCATCACGGCCGACGGCGCGTCGTTGGTGTGCAGCGTCGACAGCACCAGATGCCCGGTCAGTGCGGCCTGGATCGCCATTTCGGCCGTCGCCAGATCGCGGATTTCGCCGATCATGATGATGTCCGGGTCTTGTCGCATCAGCGCCCGCACGCCATCGGCAAACGACAGGTCGATGCCATGCTGGATCTGCATCTGGTTGAATGCCGGTTCGACCATTTCGATCGGGTCTTCGACGGTGCAGACGTTGACTGCCGACGTCGCCAGCGCTTTCAACGTCGTGTACAGCGTCGTGGTCTTGCCCGAACCGGTCGGGCCGGTAACCAAAATGATGCCGTGCGGGCGACAAGTGAGCTTATCCCAGCGCGCCGCGTCAATGGCCGGAAACCCCAGTTCCGGCAGCGTCTTGACGACAACGTCCGGATCGAAGATGCGCATCACCAGTTTTTCACCGAACGCGGTCGGTAGCGTCGATAGGCGCAATTCAATTTCCTGACCGCCCGCAGTGCGGGTCTTGATGCGGCCATCTTGCGGACGGCGTTTTTCGATCACATCCATGCGTCCCAGCAGCTTGATGCGCGCCGTCATCGCCAGCATGACGACTGGCGGCACCTGATACACCAAATGTAGCACGCCGTCGATGCGAAAGCGGATCGTGCCGAGTTCGCGTTTGGGTTCGAGGTGGATGTCGGACGCGCGCTGTTCGAATGCGAATTGCCACAGCCAGTCGACGATGTTAACGATATGCAAGTTGTTGGCATCGACTTGCTGATTGTTTTTTCCCAGTTCGACCAATTGCTCGAAATTGTTGCGCAGCGCCAGGTCTTGCCCGGTCGATTTGTTGGCGTTTTTAATCGATTGGGCCAGGCTGAAGAATTGCGCAATATATTGCGCAATATCGACCGGGTTGGCGATGACGATCTTGATCGTGCGGCGCGCAATTTTGACGATTTCCGCTTCCCATTCGAGCGCAAAAGGCTCGGCAGTGGCGATCACGAGCGTGTCTGGCGTCAGGTCGACCGGCAAGATATTAAAGCGTGCCGCGTAAATGGCCGACATCATGTCGGCCACCTTGGTGAAATCGATCTTCAGCGGATCGATCCTTATAAAAGGCAATTGCGCGCGCGCGGCCAGCCATTCGGTCAGCGCATCGAGCGTCAGCAACTTGTGCGGTGCGCTCGCGCTGTGCAGCTTGCATTGCGCCACCGCGGTCAAAGGATGCATCGCACCCGCCGCATTGTGCAAGATGCCCTGGGCTTGCGCATAACTGGTCTTGATGCCGACTGGTTCGACCATTTTATCGGCCAGCAGCCACGTGAAAATCTGTTGCAGATCGAGCAATCTGGAGGAAGAGTTTTTCATGGGCTGCTTTCATGGGTGCGCTTGGCGGACCCTCGTCAGTGGTGCATCAGTGTCCTTGACTCATGACATCAGCTGCCCTTGCGAGTGCTGAGCATGCCCTTGACCCAGGTTGGCGCCGGCAGTTTGGTGGCGGCCAGAATTTGCTTCGCAATCAGTGCCAGAGCGTCGAAGTCGAGTTCTGGCATGGTCTTGAAGCAGATTGCGACTACGTTGCCATCATGAACTTCAGGCAGGCAAATGACGTGGGAAAAGACAAACTTGAGCGCCTTGATGTTCCTGGCGTAGCTGGGATGGTCGCCAAACAGGTTCACCGTCATGATCCCGTGCTCAGTCAGGCATGCTTGGCAGGCGCTGTAAAAATCGGCGCTGTCGAGCACCGGGCCGCGCGCGGTAGCATCGTACAGGTCCACTTGCAGCGCATCGAGCGTGTTGTGGTTGGCGTCATGGTTGACGAAGTCGAGGGCATCCATTTCGATCACGTTCAGCCGCTCGTCATTGGGTGGCAGCTTGAACATCGATGCGCAAATGGCGATCACGGTCGGGTTCAGTTCGACCGCGCACACTTGCGCCATCGGAAACTGGCGATAGCAGAACTTGGTCAGCGCAGCGCTGCCCAGGCCGAGCTGGGCGATGCGAAGCGGTTGTTCGATGAACAGCATCCACGCCATCATTTGCTGCGCGTATTCCAGTTCCAGCCAGTCCGGCTTGCGCAGGCGCATTGCCCCTTGCACCCATTCGGTGCCGAAGTGCAGGTAGCGGACATTATTTTGTTCCGACAAGGTGACGGCCGCGTATTTGGGCTTGCGAGCCGGGCGCGAGGATTCTTGGTGTTCGATGGATTTTCGTTTGATGAGCATGGGGCGGCCTGAATTGAGGATCTATTATCCCGCGAGGCTTTGTCCAAATGCAAGTAAAAGCACTGCAAACGCGATCCGAGGTGAGCAGATCGGATCGTAACGCTGATGTGCGGTGCCCGGGTTAGCGCAGCGTGGCCCGACGGCACACGGTCTGACCTGCCGGGTTACCCGCTAACCCGGTTTGCCAGGATTGTCTTGCGTGGCCGTTAATACGGCTCGACCGAGACGCGCAGCCTGACGCGCTGGCCCGGATCTTGTGCCATGACGCTGGTGTAGTTGCGGCCGCGGTAGTCATAAGTGACTTCGTAGCCATTGCTGCGCGATTCCCAGGAATCGACCGTGCGGCACTGGCGCACTGCCTGCTCTTGTACGCCACCGGCGCCGTTATTGTCGACGCGGTCGCCCACGATGGCGCCACCGATCGCGCCAGCGGCCGTCGCTACAGCACGTCCCGAGCCGCCGCCGACCTGATTGCCGAGCAAGGCGCCGGCGATGCCGCCGATGATGGAGCCGCCCGCACTGCGCTGCGGCTGCACCTGAACGTATTCGGTCCGGCACTCCTGGCGCGGACGGTTCACTTGCTCGAACAGTGGCGTGACCCGGACCACATTGCCCGTATCTTCAAACTGCACCGCTTGAGCCAGTGGCAGTGCGCCGAAACAGAGTATGGATGTCAATAATTTCGCTTGCAGGTTCATTTTGCTACCTTTGTTTTGTCGATGAGCCGTGGGTCCAGATGGCACTTCTAATAGGGTAGTGCCATGGTATCCGGCTTTGGGCGTAGAAACAGAGCTTAAGGCAACAAATTGTAACAAGGGACGGTTGCGCCGCAGCATGCACCCGGGCTCGAGAAAAGCCGGGCAATCGCTGAAATCGGGCTTGAAATCGTCGGCTCTTTAACAAATTTCACGTTTGCTGTCACATTCGTATTGATTCGATTACTACAACACGTTACCCTGATGCGGTCATGGAATCAGGTTGGCACTGAGAAATGTATATCAAACGCTGCACGCGCATTGACCCGCGCGCAGCGCTATGTAAGTAGATACTCGCACATCACTAAGCGTATCCATACATAACAGGTCGATTTGAGGGAAAAATGAGTTTGTTAACAACCGTGCCGCCCAACCTTGTCCAGTCCATCCGTGCATTCCGGGTGAATGAATTGCAAGATGAGGCGATTCGTCTTGGGCAGCACTTTCTGTATGCGCACTGCCTGGCCGGAGCGACAAAACAACAAGTGCTTGCGGTCATTGCCGAAGCGTTCCTGTTGCCCAAGGTCTGCGGCAAGAACTTTGAAGCGCTGAGATTGTGCCTGACCGATACGCTGTTCAAGGCTGGCGTGCAGCCAGGCTTTCTGGTGGTGCTGGAGCAATTGCCCAATACGCAAAAATTTGACAAGGAAGCGCGCGAAATTTTGATCGACGTGTTCCGCGATGCGGCCGAGTACTGGGCCGACAAGAAAGTCGCGTTCCGGGTCTTTTATTCCTTCGAATAAATGATCTGCGCCGGACGCTGCGTAAGGGGGCCGGCATCCCTTGCTCGTAAATCGGATGTTGCGCTGCAACAGCATGCTCCGGATTTTTCGCCGACAGCGCGCCAGCGGGTACAATGCGCTCCATGAAAAATATCGTCATCCTTATTTCGGGCCGCGGCAGCAATATGGAAGCGCTGGTCCGAGCCGCCAGGGATGAACGATGGCCGGCCAGCATCAAGGCAGTCATCAGCAACCGCCGTGACGCCGAAGGATTGAAATTTGCCGCGCAACATGGCATCACCACCGCCGTCGTTGCGAATGCCGATTACCTGACCCGCACCGAATTTGATGCGGCACTGCAAACGGTGATCGACAGTTTTGCGCCTGACCTGGTGTTGCTGGCCGGGTTCATGCGGATCCTGACGCCAGCGTTCGTCGCGCATTATGCGGGGCGCATGCTCAATATCCACCCGTCGCTGCTGCCCAATTTTCCGGGTATAAAGACGCACCGGCAGGCGCTGGCGGACGGGGCCCTCGAACATGGGGCCACAGTGCATTTTGTCACGGCCGAACTCGATCATGGTCCGGTCGTGGCGCAAGCCGCGGTACCGGTGCTGGCGGGCGATACCGAAGAGACGCTGGCCGCACGCGTGCTGGAACAGGAACACATGCTTTATCCACGCGCTGTACGCGCCTTGCTCGAAGACCGCTTGCACGACTAGTGCGGCGTTGATACACCTACACAGAAACAGGAATAATAATGAGATTGCCACCAGCGATTCTTGCCAACGCCGAAGAAGTGTTGCGCGAGATCTTGCGTTTTACGGCGCCCGCCGATTCGACCTTGTCGCGCTATTTCCGCGACCACCCGCGTCTGGGTTCGCGCGAACGCGGCGCTGTCGCCGAAGGTATCTATGCAGTGCTGCGCAACAAGTCGTTCTTTACCGATTTCGCCGAGGCTGGCAGCGGACCGACGATGCGGCGCCTGACGATACTGGGCCTGGCCGAAGCGGTCGGCGTCGATTCGCTGGGCGGTTTGACCGAAGAAGAAACCGAATGGCTGGCGCGCATCACGCAGATCGACCGCAATCTGATGCAGCCCGAGATGCGCGCGAACATGCCAAAATGGCTGTTCGACAAGTTGCTGGCGCAATATGGCGAAACAGAAACGATGTTGCTGGCCGATGCATTGAATGCGCCGGCGCCGCTCGATTTGCGCGTCAATTCGATGAAATCGACGCGCGAAGACGTGATGGCGGCGCTGGCCGAAGCGCCGGTGCTGAGCACACCAACACCGTACGCGCCGCTTGGCTTGCGCGTGTTGCAAAAGCCTGCGTTGCAAAACATGCCCTTGTTCAAGAGCGGTGCGATCGAGGTACAAGATGAAGGCAGCCAGTTGCTGTCGCAAATCGTCGGCGCCAAACGCGGCGAAATGGTGGTCGATTTTTGCGCCGGCGCCGGCGGCAAGACGCTGGCACTAGGCGCATCGATGCGCAATACCGGCCGCTTGTATGCCTTTGATGTATCCGAAAAACGGCTGGCCAAGCTCAAGCCAAGGCTGGCCCGCAGCGGCTTGTCGAACGTGCATCCGGTTCAGATTGCGCATGAACGCGATGCCAAAATCAAGCGCCTGGCCGGCAAGATCGACCGCGTGCTGGTCGATGCGCCATGCAGCGGCCT
>JBLHNV010000131.1:0-7796 GCA_047623125.1 Janthinobacterium sp.
CGGTAATAACGCACTCCCCACGGCAAAGGTGCTGCCATCGACATCGGATGCGGTCATGGTCATGCTCACTTGCAATCCATCGAGGTCGATGGTACGGGTGTGAGTGGATGGCTTGCCGGGAAACAAGGCAATATATGGTGCGTCGACACTGCGGTAATCGCGCCAGTCAAATTTGGGACTGCATGCGGTGAAGACGCAGGCGGCAGCCAGCATGGTCAGAACTGAGGGGAGTGAGAATTTACGCATGCCCAGATGGTAGCAGGCCCAGGCCATGCGCGGCAATCGATCGCATCTGCTGAGTCAGCGTTCGCGCAAGCCGCGCCGATATTGGATGGCTTCCGCAACATGCGCGGCATCGATCGTTGATGCACCTGCCAGATCGGCGATGGTGCGGGCCACCTTCAGGACGCGATGGTAGGCGCGTGCCGACCAGTGCAATTTATTCATGGCATTTTGCAGTAACAATTCGCCCGATTTTTCAAGGCGGCAATGCTGGTCGATCTCGCTTGTCGCAAGGCGCTGGTTGGACTTGGCCTGGCGTTCTAATTGAGATCGACAGGCCTGCGCTACACGGCGCGCAATGGCCGAGGATGGTTCTCCGTCGGCTGGCGCACCAAGCGCGGCCGGCGCCATTGCGGCGACTTCGATTTGCATGTCGATCCGGTCCAGCAGCGGACCGGAGATACGGCCCTGATAGCGCAGCACCGCGTCCGGGGTACACAGGCATTTACCCGAGGCATGGCCCAGGAAGCCGCAAGGACACGGGTTCATCGCGGCGATCAATTGAAAGCGCGCTGGAAAGTCGGCTTGGCGCGCCGCGCGCGAAATCGTGATGTGGCCCGATTCCAGCGGTTCGCGCAATACTTCCAGCACACGCTTGTCGAACTCAGGCAATTCATCCAAAAACAGGACGCCGCAATGGGCCAGCGAAATTTCGCCCGGACGCGGGACGCTGCCGCCGCCGACCAGAGCCACGCCGGATGCGGTGTGATGCGGCGAGCGAAACGGCCGCACTTTCCAGTTCGCGCAAGTGTAGCGTCCGGTCAACGATTGCACGGCAGCCGATTCGAGCGCTTCATCGTCCGTCATCGGTGGCAACAACCCGGCGAAGCGCGCGGCAAGCATGGTCTTTCCGGCACCTGGGGGGCCAATCAGCAAGATGCTGTGGCCACCGGCAGCGGCCACTTCGAGCGCACGCTTGGCTTGCAACTGGCCCTTGACGTCGGCAAAGTCAGGGTAACTCAGCACAGGAGCGCTCAAGGTAGCATGGTGGCGCACCAGCATTGCTTGCGGATCGCGTGCACCAAAGTGGGCACATATCTGCAACAACGAACTGGCGGG
Source organism: Janthinobacterium sp. (assembly GCA_047623125.1). Taxonomy (GTDB): domain Bacteria; phylum Pseudomonadota; class Gammaproteobacteria; order Burkholderiales; family Burkholderiaceae_D; genus Janthinobacterium. The sequence goes on from JBLHNV010000131.1 coordinate 1,342, forward strand.
GAAAATGCGTGCTTCGGTGATCAGCGCGGCCTCGTCGGCGTTGGCCTGCGGCACGATGAAAGCGCGGCGGGCGCCGTCGCAACTGCGTTGCATCGCCAGCGCCATTGCGAGCGCGCCCCGTATCGGACGCAACTGGCCTGACAACGACAATTCGCCTGCGAATTCATAACAATCCAATTGATCACCCGGCATTTGGCTTGATGCTGCCAATATGCCCAGCGCAATCGGCAAATCGAAGCGTCCCGATTCCTTGGGCAGATCGGCTGGTGCCAGGTTGACCGTGATACGTCTGACCGGTATCTCGAAGCCCGCATTTTGCAACGCCGCACGCACACGGTCTTTGGATTCCTTGACTTCGGTATCGGGCAATCCGACGATCGTGAAGCTGGGAAGTCCATTGGCCAGATGGACCTCGACGCTGACCTCCGGCGCATCCATGCCTGCCAGTGCGCGACTTCTGAGGACCGCCAGGCTCATTGTGTGCCTCTGATTTTCGGATGTTGCGCTGAAGGCGGCATGGACGCCGGGCTGCCGTCAGCTTAGGCTGTAAATCGAACGCGATTCTTAAGGTGGAACAAGCGCGAGCAAGCGGGAACAACAGGGCAGTACACCACGCAGGGCGGGCGCTGCCTGGCGTCGGCAAGCGCGCGCAGCTGCTGCGCATCGGCTCATGCCGGGTCCGGTGACATTCTTGCGACCCGTTTTCTTAGTAAACCGAGCTGTTTTTGCTGGAGTTTCAGCAACTCGCCCACTGGTCTTGCCTCAGCGCATCCAACTTTTCATGCAGCAGCATGATTTCGAGTTCGGCTTTCAAGTGCACTTCATAGTCATGCCCGGCCTCAAGCCGGTCTATCGCTGCATGACGATTTTGGTAGTCAGCGCAAGAATTCGGCGCTGGATGTTACGGCGCCGTGTTCATTTGTGCTTCGAGCTCGGCAACACGGTGTTCCAGCGCTTCCAGTTTGCTGCGGGTCTTGGCCAGCACTTGCGCTTGCACATCGAATTCTTCGCGCGTGACCAGGTCGAGCTTCGAAAATCCCTGCGACATCAGCGATTTGACGTTTTTTTCGATGTCTTTGGCAGGGGAGCTTTCGATCGCCTTGTTGATTTTGCTTTGCAAGTCGTTGAAAAAAGGGTTCATGTCGGTTCCTATGGAGGTGGTGAATATAAATGCACCATTTTGGTGCTACTAAGCTTTAATTTGGTGCGAAGGTTCGCCCGTTTACGAGGGCAAAAGTTCTCGTTTTGACAAAACAGCAGGCCATCTGATGAATTCCACTAAGAAATGTTGTAGTCCTGCATGCAAATTCAGCTGGCACGCATTCTGCTATTGGGTAAGCAGAGTGGAATTTAATTTCTGGTACAGATTTTAAACCGCAACCGCTACAAACGCCCAACCTAAAGGAAATCACCATGAAAAATATGACTCAAAACCTTACTCTTGCGGTGTCGTTGACGCTTGCCATGGCTACCCTGGGCGCTGGAGTGGCGCGCGCGGAAGATGCGCCAGCAGCAGAGCATGCCGTAAGCTATAACGCCGCCATCGTGTCCGATTATCGCTTCCGCGGTATTTCGCAGTCGCGCCTCGACCCGGCGCTGCAAGGCGGTGCCGATTATACCCACAACCCGAGCGGCTTCTACGCCGGTACCTGGCTGTCGACGATCAAATGGATCAAGGATTCCGCGGGCGGCAGCGGCGACGTCGAAGTCGATCTGTACGGCGGCAAACGCGGTGAAATCGTCAAGGATGTCAGCTACGACGTCGGCGGCCTGTATTATCTTTACCCATCCAACGGCTTGAATCCGAGCGCCAATACGTTCGAGTTGTATGGCCAGGTCGGCTTCGGTCCTGCCTATCTCAAGTATTCGCACGCGCTGACCGACACGTTCGGCTTCACTAATAGCAAGAACAGCGGTTACATCGATGCCGGCTTCAATTACGATGTCTACGATGGCTACATGCTGAACCTGCACGCCGGTCGCCAGAACGTCAAGAACAATGGTGCTTTCAGTTACAACGATTACAAGATCGGCGTGACCAAGGACTTCGGCATCGTCTCCGTGTCGCTGGCGGCAATCAAGGCCGACACCTCGGCCTACACGGCTCCCGGCGGCAAGAGCTTGGGCAAGACCGGTGCCATCCTGACCGTTTCCAAAACTTTTTAAGCGAGCTCAATATGAAAATGATCACTGCCATCATCAAGCCGTTTAAACTCGACGAGGTGCGTGAAGCCTTGTCGGCAATTAACGTCCAGGGTATCACCGTCACAGAAGTAAAGGGCTTTGGCCGTCAGAAAGGGCACACCGAACTGTACCGTGGTGCCGAGTATGTCGTCGACTTCCTGCCGAAGACAAAAATAGAAGCTGCGGTCGACGATGCAATCGTCGATCAGGCAATCGAGGCGATCGAACTCGCGGCCCGCACCGGCAAGATCGGCGATGGCAAGATTTTTGTCTATAACCTGGAACAGGTTGTTCGCATCCGCACCGGCGAAACCGGCAACGAAGCACTTTAAGGGGAAGTCAGATGAATAAAATTATAAAAAAATGGGTTGCCGGGGTGGCTGTTTTGCTGGCATTCGGCGTTGCCGCGCCAACCTTTGCTGCCGATGAAGCCGCTCCCGCCGCCGGCGTTGTCGTGCAATCGATCGCCGCACCCGAGTCGGCCGTCGTCGTAGCCCCTGTCGCGGCGGCGGCAGTTGCTGCGCCGGCAGCGGCGACTGCCGCCGCTCCGGTGCCGAACAAGGGCGATACCGCCTGGATGATGGTGGCCACGATCCTCGTCGTCATGATGACGATCCCTGGCCTGGCGCTGTTTTACGGCGGCTTGGTGCGTTCAAAAAACATGCTGTCGGTGTTGCTGCAGACGTTCATGATTTTTGCCTTGATCATCGTATTGTGGTGCATCTACGGCTATTCGCTGGCATTTACCGAGGGCAGTGCTTTCATCGGAACATTTGACCGACTGTTCCTGAACGGCATTTGGAACCCGACCACGGCCACATTCGCGGTCGCCGCCACCTTCAGCAAGGGTGTTGTGATTCCTGAGTTCGTCTTTGTCGCATTCCAGGGCACGTTTGCCGCGATCACTTGCGCTTTGATCATCGGCGCCTTTGCCGAGCGCATGAAGTTCATCGCCGTGCTGGCCTTCGTCGTACTGTGGTTCACGTTCTCGTATTTGCCTGCCGCTCACATGGTCTGGTTCTGGACTGGCCCTGATGCGATCAAGGATGCTGCGACGCTGGCTGCAGAGAGCGCCAAGGCTGGCTGGCTCTGGCAAAAAGGTGCGCTCGACTTCGCAGGCGGCACCGTGGTCCATATCAATGCCGCCGTCGCCGGCCTGGTCGGTGCAATCATGATCGGCAAGCGGGTCGGTTATGGCCGCGAATCGATGGCGCCGCACTCGATGACGATGACGATGATCGGTGCTTCGATGTTGTGGGTAGGCTGGTTCGGCTTCAACGCCGGTTCGGCGCTGGAAGCCGGCGATATCGCTGGACTGGCCTTCATCAATACCTTGCTGGCGACAGCCGCTGCCACCGTATCATGGGTGTTTGGTGAGTGGATTGCCAAAGGCAAGCCATCGATGCTGGGCGGTGCCTCCGGTGCTGTTGCCGGCCTGGTGGCAATCACGCCGGCTTGCGGTTTTGTCGGCCCGATGGGCGCGCTGATCATCGGCTTGCTCTCTGGTATCGTTTGCCTGTGGGGTGTGAATGGCTTGAAGCGGATGATCGGCGCCGACGATGCGCTCGACGTGTTCGGTGTGCACGGCGTCGGCGGTATTCTGGGTGCCTTGCTGACCGGCGTGTTCGCTGCGCCGCAACTGGGTGGTCAGGGCGTATGGGATTATGTGACCAACACGATTTCGACCGATGTTTACTCGATAAGCGGCCAGGTCTGGATTCAGGCTCAGGCAGTGGGCACCACGGTCCTCTGGTCGGCTGTTGTGTCGGTCATCGCCTACAAACTGGTCGATCTGGTCATCGGCTTGCGGGTACCTGAAGATGAAGAGCGCGAAGGTCTCGATATCACCAGTCATGGCGAAGTCGCTTATCATTCCTGATAGCTCTTTGCAGGGATAGATTGTGTAGAATAAAGGCGTCTCTCGCGGGACGCCTTTTTTTGATTTGAGCAATGATCAAGTCTTTAAAAAAGTACTTTTGTCCCTATCTAAGATGATTGGGCCGCGCCAGCTAGTGTGCTGGCAACTTCGATTGCGGCAGATATTTTAAGGAATACCATGGTTCCCAACCTCGTCACGGCCCTGACCGGACCACTGCTTGATCTAGAAAAAAAAATATTGGCTGCGACGCCTGCGATTGAGCGCTGGTTCAGAATGGAGTGGCAGGAACATACGCCCCCGTTCTATTGTTCCGTTGATTTGCGCAATGCAGGCTACAAACTGGCGCCGGTTGATACGAATCTGTTTCCCGGCGGATTCAACCACCTTGCCACCGAAATGCTGCCACTATCGGTGCAGGCCGCAATGGCGGCAATCGACAAATATTGTCCGGATGCGCGCAACTTGCTGTTGGTTCCTGAATTGCACCCGCGCAATCCGCAATATTTGCAAAGCGTCGCGCGGCTGATGCAAATCTTCCGCCAGACCGGCTTGCATGTCCGGTTGGGCTCGTTTTCGCCCGACATCACCGAACCGACGCCGCTGGCGTTGCCAGACGGCAACATGCTGGTGGTCGAGCCGCTGGTGCGCTCCAGTAATGGGCGCCGTCTGGGATTGAAAGATTTCGATCCGTGCACCATCTTGCTCAATAATGATTTGTCGAACGGCATCCCCGATATCTTGCAAAACATTCACGAGCAAAGCCTGTTGCCGCCGCTGCACGCGGGCTGGGCGCTGCGCCGCAAGAGCAATCATTTTGCCGCATATGACGAAGTGGCGAAGAAATTCGGCAAACTGGTCGATGTCGATCCGTGGATGCTGAATCCGTTTTACAGCAAATGCAGCGATGTCAATTTTCAGGAAACCGAAGCCGAAGATCGCCTGGCCAATCATGTCGATGTATTGCTGGCCAAGATCCGCAAGAAATACAAGGAATATGGCATCAAGGAAAAACCGTTCGTGATCATCAAGCCCGATGCCGGCACTTATGGCATGGGCATCATGACGGTCAAGGATGCGCGCGAAGTGCGCGAATTGACGCGCCAGCAGCGCGACAAGATGTTGGTCGTCAAGGATGGTCAGGTAGTGAACGACATCATCATCCAGGAAGGCGTGCCGACTTTTGAGAGCATCAAGGATGCGGTGTCCGAGCCGGTCGTCTATATGATCGATCGCTACGTGGTGGGCGGCTTTTACCGCGTGCATGCCGAGCGCGGCGTCGACCAGAACCTGAATGCGCCGGGATCGCACTTCGTGCCGCTGGCGTTCGCGCAGCAGCATGCGGTGCCTGACTTGAAAGCCAAGCCGGGCACGGCCGTACCCAACCGTTTCTATGTGTATGGCGTGGTGGCCCGTTTGGCGTTGCTGGCCGCGTCGCTTGAAATGGAGCGCACGGATCCGAATCCTGAAGTATATTGACGGCGCGAGCGATGCCCTATTGCAAGGCAAACTGCGCGGTTTGCCCTGCGTGGGTTGGTAATCTCGGCTAGAATAAAGTGATTATCTGAAACGGACTCACCCATGAAAATCGCTTTCCTTACCGACCCTCTGCCAGAGTTCAAAACTTACAAGGATTCGACCTACGCGATGATGGTCGAGGCTGCCAGGCGCGGCCATCAGATTTACGCTTTTCAGCAAAAAGACATGGCGCTCGTCGATGGTGTGGTCAGTGCCAATGTCGCTTGCATCACGCTGACCGGCGACGAGCACGACTGGTTTCGCGCCGAGCTGCCGCATGAGACCGAACTGACTGCGTTTGACGCAATCATCGAGCGCAAGGATCCGCCGTTCGACATGGAATACATCTACGGCACTTACCTGCTGGAGTTGGCCGAAAAGGCCGGTGCGCGCGTGTTCAATTCGCCCTCTGCGATCCGCGACCATAATGAAAAAATGGCAATCGCGCAATTTCCTGAATTCACCGCGCCGACGCTGGTCACCTCCAGCGAAGCGCGGCTGCGCGCCTTTTTCCTGACCCATCACGATATCATCCTGAAGCCGCTTGACGGCATGGGTGGCGCCGGCGTGTTTCGCGTCAAGTTCGATGGCTTGAATCTGGGCGCCATCATCGAGTTGCTGACCGATAACGGCAAGCGTACGATCATGGCGCAGCGCTTCATCCCCGAGATCGTCGAGGGTGACAAGCGCATTCTTGTGATTGGCGGCAAGGCGGTGCCGTTTTCGCTGGCGCGTATTCCGCAAGGCGGGGAAGTGCGCGGCAACCTGGCCGCCGGCGGCACCGGTGTTGCGCAACCGTTGACGGCGCGCGACTTGCAGATCGCCGAGGCGCTGGGGCCGATGCTGGCGCAGCGCGGCTTGCTGCTGGTAGGCCTGG
>JBLHNV010000132.1:0-7748 GCA_047623125.1 Janthinobacterium sp.
AACTGGCGCGCCCTTAGGAATAATCGACATCGAGTTCGGAGCCTGCGTAATTTTCCAGCTGCTGAAACAGCGTCTTCATGCTGGTCCGGGTCAGGATTTTTTCCAGCACGGTGCAGCCGTTGCGGTACGCTGCGATGCGCTCTTCCAGCACCGGATGATGCTGTAGCGGCACCTTGGCGCTCAAGGCGGTCCAGCCGGATTCAAAGTCCGGCCGGCTCTTGCGCACCGCCCTGACGAAACGCTCGAACTCTTTTTGCCCGGTGCGCGCGACGATGCGCCCGCCACCTTCGATCGCAAAGATGATGGACAGCGCGATCACGCCTTCCGCATTCAAGTCCTGGTCGCTGACCGGACCGGCGTCATTGTGGCGCCGCAGCCAACCGGCCAGGCGCACGATCGCCTGCACTTCCTTGCGCTGCTTGAACTGGATCGCATAGCGCGCGGGACCGCTCCAGTTCTTGTTCGGATCGGCGCTGCAGATATCGATGAACAAGTCGCGCAAGCGGCGCGCAAGATAGATCGGATCCTGGTCGTATTCGCCAAGCAGCGCATCTTCAGGCAGCTGCGACAATTCGCGAATGAGCCGGAAACCGGCCTGGAACGCATGCTCGGCACCATGCTCGACGAGAAAGTCGAGCGCAGCCTGATCGCCTGCATGCGTCAAGGCATGCTCCAGACCCAGCGAGACGCAGCCCACGGTCAGGAACAAGGCTTTCTGCAAGCCTTCGGCGGTACGGTCGTTGGTGAATTTACCTGCCACCATCGCCGTGATGCCGGCCAGCTCATCGGCCAGATTGACGCCGACATCGATCCGCGGATCTTGCGCCAGGCACCGGATCGCACGCACCAGTCGCGGCAAATGCTCGGCAACGACCGCCGGCAGCGTCGTGTCGGCGACAGATTCTGGCGCCATCATGAAAAGATGCTGGTGCCAATGCTGCGGCGGGCGCCGGGCTTGGCTACGCCGCTGCGCGAAGTGGGCACCTGCTTGCGCAAACGGTACAGCAGTTCCTTGGTACTGCGCTGCAAGAACTGCTGTTCATCGTCGGGATCATCGCTAAATTCGGCATCAACCAGATCGCCGCTGTGACGGAAATCGGGGAACAGCTCGAACAGTGCGCGGTCCCAGCCATCCTCACTCGCTTGCGCCAGTTCGATCGCCAGCGGCACGACATCGTTGTCCGATGACGTCTGTCCGGTGATGTACGGGCCCTTGACCAGGATTTCGCCGGCGACTTCGAGAATTTCCTTGGGCGCCATCGAAAACAGGATCGCAAACGCAGTCGAACCCCAGTCGGTGGCCGACGCTTCGAACAGCAGCGCGTGGCGACGCGCCACGTCTTCGGTCGAAAACACCACGCCGTGGATATGCGCAAACAGCGATTCTGCAATGCGCTCCGGATCGTCTTCGATCAAGTCGTCAGCCCAGGTTGCGGCAAAGAAAGCGAGGCTGTCGGCCCACGCCTTGGGCGGCACCAGCAACGTCGCCAGCGACAGCTTGCCGCCATCAAATCCGGCCAGATGCAGCGCCGTCACCTGCGGCGCGATACTGGTCAACACCTCGACAACGGCCAGATCACCATACTGGTCTGCCGCATCGGAAAACGCCTGCTCGGCGTGGCTCAGCGAACCGGCCAGCACCAGTTCTGTCACCTGGCGGCTCAGTGCAGGAAGATTGCTGTGATCGTCGCTATTACCGGCCATAATCTTCTCCATCTTTGTCGAACATTTGCGCAAATTCGTCGGTGACGTCGTCGTCGTCGTGCACATCATCGCCATCGTCGTTGACGCCGAGTTGCTCCAGCGACTGATCTTGGTCTTCCCACAGGCGCGGATTCTTGTACAGGAACGCGGTGATGATGGCCTGACGCGCCAGCTCCGGAAAGCTCTGTGCGATCGCCGCATACATTTTTTGCGCTTCGGCGCCGGCGCAAGATGCCATGCCGAACACGGCCAGCGGGTCGCCATCCGCGTAATCTGCACTGGCCGCCAGCAAGCCTTTCGGATTATTGAACTCGATATGGTCAGCCAGCGCAAAGCTGAGCATGTTCACATCGTCGATGCCGCCGCCGCTGGCATATTCGCCGACCAGCGCGGCGACCATGCTTTGGTAATTCTTGCGATTCGGAGGATCGCCCAAAATGCCATCGATCTGGCCGCCCAGTTCGCGCGACTGATAGGCAAATTCGGGGTGTACTGTTGTCATGGTATTCCTTCTGTAAATACTGCGCGACGCATCCGCGTCGCCAAAATTGATTGTTGATTGTTGATTGTTGATTGTTAATTGCTGAAGCAGGTTCAGACCTGCTGCCAGAGGGACAAAGTCCGAGTCTCAGGCGGGCACACTGACACCGTGCAGCAAAAAAACCGAGCGCCACAGCGCATGCGCTTCCGCTTCCGGATCGATGATGATGCGGTGATACACGCCCTGATTGTATTCTGCCCGCTTGACCGGATCGGACAGCGCTTCATACGCTTTCGTGATGCTCTTGAAGCGCGCTTCGGCGCCTGGAACCGGATTGCGGTCAGGGTGAAAACGCATCGCCAGCGAACGATAGACTTTCTTGATCTCTTCGTCGGTGGCGTTGGGCGCGACACCGAGTACATTATATAAATTATCCATGGCACAAACTCCGGGCTGCAAAGACGATTAATCCCGGATTATCCTCCAGAAAAGGGCGGACGTCCGGTCTGCACCTAAAATGGAGCATGCAAGCCTGTTCCGACCTACGGTAAAATGCGCTCAATCAGACACTTGCAAAGCATTTTCTACATGAGCAACGATAAAAACAGCACTGCCGCGCCCGCTTCCGCGTTGCCATCAAACTTTCTGCGCGCCATCATCGAATCTGACCTCGCTGCCGGCGTTCACGAGCGCGCCGGTTTGCCGCCGGTGATCACGCGTTTCCCGCCGGAGCCGAACGGTTACCTGCACATCGGTCACGCAAAAGCGATTTGCGTGAACTTCGGCCTGGCCCGCGACTATCTTGGCCGCTGCAACCTGCGCTTCGATGACACCAACCCGGCCCGGGAAGAGCAAGAATACGTCGACACCATCCTCGACAGCGTCCAGTGGCTCGGTTTTCCGCTCGGACATCAGGTTGCGGACGGCATCGAAAGCCATGTCCATTACGCCAGCGATTACTTTGACCAGTTGTACCTGATGGCGGAATATCTGGTCACGTCCGGCTTCGCCTATGTCGATAGCCAGAGCGCCGATGAGATGGCGACCAATCGCGGCAATTTCAACCAACCCGGCAAGAACTCGCCGTTTCGCGAGCGCCCGCGGGCAGAGTCGCTGGCGTTGCTGCGCGCCATGAAAGCGGGCCAGTTCAGCGATGGCACGCACATCCTGCGCGCCAAGATCAGCGACGACGCGATGGCTTCGCCCAATATGAACTTACGCGACCCGGCGCTGTACCGGATCCGTCACGCCCATCATCACCGTACCGGCGATGCCTGGTGCATTTACCCGATGTACGACTACACGCACCCGATTTCCGATGCGCTGGAATACATCACCCATTCGCTGTGCACGCTGGAATTCCAGGATCACCGCCCGTTCTATGACTGGTTGTTGCAAACGTTGTGCGATGGCGGCTTCATCAGTGCACCACTGCCGCGCCAGTATGAATTTGCGCGCCTGAACCTGAGCTATGTCGTCACCAGCAAGCGCAAGCTGCGCCAACTGGTCGATGAAGCCATCGTCGACGGCTGGGACGATCCGCGCATGCCGACCATCGTCGGACTGCGCCGGCGCGGCTACACGCCGGAATCGATACAGCTTTTTTGCGAGCGCATCGGCGTGACCAAGTCCGACAGCTGGATCGACATGAGCACGCTCGAAGGCTGTCTGCGTGAAGACCTGGACCCGAAAGCGCCACGCGCCACTGCCGTGCTGCGTCCGCTGCGCCTGATCATTGACAATTTTGACGAACAAGACAGCGTCATGTGCAGTGCGCCCGTGCATCCGCACTTCCCTGAGCGCGGCTTGCGCAGCTTCCCGATTACAAAGCAGCTGTGGATAGAAGCAGACGATTGCATGGAAGTGCCCAGCAAGGGCTATTTCCGGCTGTATCCACCCACCGCTGACAAGCCCGGCAGCAAGGTGCGGCTGCGCTACGGCTATGTGATCGAATGCACGGCAATCGACAAGGACGCCGATGGCAACCTGATCGCCGTCCATTGCAATTACTTTCCTGATAGCAAGTCGGGCACCGAAGGCAGCGCCAATTACAAGGTCAAGGGAAATATCCACTGGGTCAGCGCGGCCACTGCAGTGGAAGCCGAAGTACGGCTGTACGACCGTTTGTTTACCGACCCACAACCCGATGCCAGCGGCAAGGATTTCAAGCTGGCGCTAAATCCGAATGCAAAAGAAGTTGTGATGGCCTATCTGGAACCCGGGATAGCGGACGCACTGCCCGACCAGCGCTTCCAGTTCGAACGGCACGGCTACTTCGTAGCTGACCGCGTCGATTCGGTACCAGGTAAACCGGTATTCAACCGCGTCGTGACATTGAAAGACAGCTGGCTAAAATAAGCCTGGCAAGCCGGTAGCAATGCCCTGCGGTGAAGGTCTACAGCAATTGCATGCAACAAAATGGCCAGTGCGTCGACATGACGTACTGACCATTTTATGTAACTGCGGGCAACATTCGCACGGTTAGCGATGCCGTCAAACCGTGCCAAATGCACACGGCGGCGATACTTTCGGCTTGCGCCAAGGCCAATGCGAGCTGATCCTGCCCCAGTTTGCCGAACTACCTCAGGCGGCCATCAATTCGCGCAGTTCGCGAATGCTGAGATCGCTTACTTCATGCATGCGAATCAGGATGGTGGCGCCTATCGGTAACGTGTTGTGACGAATCTTGCTGATCACCGGCGGTGCCACTTCCAGCACACGGGATAGCGCAGCGTCATTTTTCAATTGCAATTTTTCGATGATTGCATCCAAAACACGGTTGGGATTGTAGGTGGCAGAAGCCGTAATTTGTTTAGTGTTCATATTTTTGGAATCAGTTATATACATCGGTGCCCCGACATACATCCGATTAAAAAATACGGTATTTGGCGGGGAATATTAGGCGAATCTCAAAAAAAGCCGTCATTCATGCGGTTTTTTGCGCTTATTACTAATGATACACCATTCGTTTGGTTATTAATTAACATTTGTAAATATTTGTGTTAATTGGATAGATTACTCTAACAGTAGATGTGATAGTAACATGCTACTCATAAAGCCGCGCTGCGTACTGTGCGCCCCCCGCTTATGCCGTTCGCAAGGCTGCGTTGCACACTGCGCCGCTTATTCGCTGGCCAGGCCTATGGGCGATAGCCCGCTGCGCTGAACATCCATTCCAGAGCGAGCAGCACGGCAAGCTGCCCTATCTTGCCTGGCAAGATCGTATACAGACTCTGCGCGCCGGCATCCGGCGGCGCATCGGTGAGCGACCAGCCCAGCTGGAGGCGAGTTTCAGCCGGCGACGGCGGCGGCCGGTGTGCGCTGCCGCGCAACTGCATGTAAGCCCGCACTTGTTCCTTGGTCGGATGAGTCATTTCATGCATGGTGCTCTCCTGATCGGCACTGGGCCAGCAACACGCCGGCTCGTCACAATATGTTAATTTACCATTATTGATATATAAATCACATCCTGTTTCAAACATACTCACTGCTGCAGGTCAACGGTACGCATCCAAGAACGCCATGCCAGCCGTTGCCGCGCCACCATGACGCCATAGCACAAGCACTGCAACGACCTCCTGCAGTCCGGCGTCGTGCTGGCGCAATACCCTATTCGTCATGCAAGGCATCGAATGGCGCCGTCATCGTCGCCTGCTCAAAAAAGGAAACATGGTTCTGTTGCGCCATGCTCAATCAGCATCACCGGTTGTCATCCGGACATGACACTGAGCATCATCGATACCTCAGAATGCCGCTAAATTACGTTTGCTGCAGTCAACCGACAGCTCTGCGGCAAGTGCACTCATTCATGAGAACGTGCCGATGACACTTCCATTCATTCACAGAGGAAAATATCTGAGTTTTTTTGAAGATTTCAGAAGTGCTATTGATGCCTATGACGGCGATCACATGGATGTGAAGCTGGTCAGCTACCAGCTTCTGGGAGCGGGCACCAAGCTCAATCCGGGGGAATGGTTCAGATGTCAGGTTCAAGTATTCAACAGCGGCCATCTCGATTTGAAAGGGGTCACGGTCAGCATCAATAGCACAGCCTATGCCAAGGTCAGTCTGACGCGAAGCAGTCCTGCTTCATCGGTCACTGTGCCGTTTGGCAATATGGCAGCCCATAGCAGCAGGCAGTCCGGCGCCTGGATTTACGGCTATGCGACTGCGGCAACCGGCGGCACCAAAGACGTGATCAGCGGCAGAATTGCATCCTGGGATGCGGACCTGAGCCACCTGCTGAGCGACCATAGCAGCTGGGGACCACTGGAAGGCAAGATCAATATCGAAATTTTTCCGGGCTAGCCACTGCACATAGCATCAGGCAAGTCGGGCAAGTCGGACAAGTCGGGCAACGGCACCATCGTTGCCCGACTTGCCATTCGCATACACCCAAGCAGATTTTCGCTTTTCAAGCCCTCATTTCTTTTCGCGCACCCGCTGCTGCTGTTTTTCCTGGGTTTTTTGCTTGTTCTGCTTACGCTCGTACAATGCCACTGCATCTTTCTTCGCTTGCTCGAGCGTGCGCATTGCGGGCTGCTCGTCGTGCGCGATGAAAAACTCGGCGTCCTGAGCGTCGACGACTAGCTTGATGGCGGCAGCATCATCGAGGTCATACAATTCGGTTAAAATTGTTGTTATTTCATCAAGATATTCTTCGTATGTCATGTCAGGCTTTCCTTGTATGCCGGCGATCAATTTCGTCGATCAATTTTGTATGTACATCATTCGCATTTGCAGTTGCAATTGCATTTGCGTCATTTTAACGCAGCGCGCCATCGTCATTGGGCGGCAATTGCGGCAACGCATCGGTCACGCGCGCATAGCGCAGCCGCACGCCGAGCTCTTGCTTGATGCGCGCATTGCTCATGCGCCGCGATTCGGACATGAATGAGAGCAGCATCGGCGACACGACCTGTTGCAATTGGGCGCGTGGCAGGCGCGGCGGACGCGCCAATCCGTGCGCGTCGGCGACGGCGTCGAAATACTGGCCCATCTTCATGTCGGTATCGTCGACCGCATGGTAAATGCGCCCCGGCAAGGCGCGAAACAAGGCGCGCTTGATGATATGCGCCAGGTCGTCGGCATGGATGTGATTGGTGTAGACGTCATCCTCGTCGCGTAGCGCTGGCGTGCCTTGCTGCAAGCGCTTGAGCGGCAAGCGGTCGCCAGCATAAATACCGGGCACGCGCAAGATGGATAGCGTGCTATGACTGGATCGGCCCCAGATGCGCAATACGCGCTCGGCATCGATGCGCCGGATGGCGCGCGCATTTTGCGGCGCCGGCGTGCGCGTCTCGTCGATCAGGGCGCCGCCGCAATCGCCATAGACGCCGCTGGTGCTGACATAAATCAAGCGCGCCCGCTCGGGTAAAATAGCGATCAAATTGCGCGTGCGGCGATCGAGCGGGCCGTCCGATTGCGGCGGCGCCAGATGGATGATGATGTTTGCCAGCCCGGACAGACGCTTGACGCTGGCGCGCTGATCAAGGTCGGCAACGATCGGGATGGCGCCAGCGGCGCGCAACTCGGCGCGCCGCGCCGGCGAACTGGTGACCGC
>JBLHNV010000133.1:0-7736 GCA_047623125.1 Janthinobacterium sp.
GAAGTACAGCGTCAGCGCGGTCAGCAGGCAGCCGATTACGGTGCCCGCCACGCGGTCTCTGCGGCGCTGCTTGGTCACGCTGTAACTGGGGCGCAAGATGAAAACGATGGTCAGCACGATCCAGTAGCTGTACGCCGCATAGGGCAGGTTCTGCCCGATCAGCAGCCCGGCCGACACCGCCAGCGCCAGCCGCAAGGCGAAGCGAAAGATCGGCGATTGCAGATGCATGTTCGACAGCATCAGGTCAGGGCTGTAATGCTGCGACGACAGGAGGGGGGTCATGTCCGCGCCTTTCCAATCCGACCGGGTTTGCGGCACCCTGCTGCTGCTGGCGCGGTGCAATTGCTTGATCATCGCGATGATCGCCTGCAGCTTGTCGCGCTGCGCGCGCAGCACGGTCAGTGCTTCGTGGACTGGCGCCTCGGCGCTGGCGCGCTGGCGCAACGCCTGTAGTTCGGCATCGATGACGGCCAGTTCCGGCGCGTAGCTGATGCTGGCGTGCGATGCGCGCTTGCGGGTCACCGCATAGGCGACCGCTTCGATTTCGCGCGCGGCCTTGCACGCAATACCATGCAGTGCGCGCAGTGCGTCGGTGTCGGCCAGATGCGTGCGCAACGGCGCGTAATCAGTATGGGTCGACAGGATCAATTCGTACAGGTCGAGCATGCAGACATGGACTTGCACCACGATCGCATCGGTGAGGTCGCCGTGGCCGCTCAAAATCAGGTCGCGCGACGCTTGCTGACGGTCGGCCAGCAGGCTCTGATGCCGCACCAGCGCATTGAATTGCTGGTTCAGGTTGTGGTGCATATCGTAGAAATCGGCCTTGATCGTCACGTAACGGGCCAGTTCGAACAGCGCCTCGGCCAGTACCTGTTGCTTGATGCGGTGGCGCAAGAACCAGGCGATGAGCATCGCGTAGGCGACATAAAACAGTGCGCCGGCCAGGAACAGTGCGCCGTTGATGAAGGCTAGTCGCACCGTCATGTCGTGCTCGATCGAGATCGTCATGGCAAATAGCGCCGCCAGTTGCAGCGGCATCGATTTTTTGCCGTACACCACCAGCATGCTGGCCATAAAAGTCACCGTCGCCACCAGCATCAGTTGCAGCGGCCCCGGCATCTGTCCACACAGGCTGATCAGCAGCGTCACGGCCGTGCACAGCAGCGCCGCCGCCATCATTTCATTGAACTTGTGGCGCAACGGGCTGGGCATGTCCATCAGGCTGGTGCACAGCGCGCCTATGCATACCGTCATCGCGGTCGCAATATCGGCCAGTTGCAACGTCAAATAGGTCAGGCCGAGCACGCCGGTCGCGACGCGCAGTCCCAGATAAAAATAATGGCTGTAGATGAAAGTGCGCAGGCTGAGGGCGTAATGCATGGGAACCTTGAAGAATGGCGCTTCCGGATCAGATCATCATCGGGACAGGGTCAGGGTAAGGGGGCGGCAGCGAACAAGCGCAACTGCGGTTCGCCTCGGGGCAGGTGCGCTGACAGAGCGGCGCTCAGATCATGCGCCACACCGGGTAGCGCCGCCATTCCGCTTCACGCTGGCGCTGGCAATGTTCAAAGATGAAGCCAAGCACCTGATTCTGGTCGGACAGCAGTTCCGGATGGTCGGTTTTCCAGCGCTCGAACAGCGCGCGCAGCGGCGCTTCGGTCTGCAGCAATTCCAGCGCCAGGTCTTCGAACACGTAGTCGGAAAAAGTTTCCTTTTTTTCCAGCACGCTGTTGAAGAAACCCCAGCGAAAGAAGCTGTCATGCGCCTGCGGTTCCAGCGTTTCGACGACGTAGCGCGCATTGGGCTGGTCCAGCGCAATGACATAGTCGCCGGGATTGATCTGCAATAGTGCGCTGCGCGCTTCGAGCACCATGTCGTCGTGGAACATGTGGCCTTCATACGGGGCGGGCCGCGAGGTCACCGATACGATGTGGTAATACTGCGCCTGCACCGTGCGCATTTGCGAGGCGCGGGTCATTGCGACGCCGTTCCAGGCCAGGCGCTCGATGACTTCGCGCCAGGCCTGCGGCACCACATACGCTTGCGGCGCGGCTACGACGACGTCCACGAGGAAATGGTCGTAATAGGCGATCTGGCGCTGCCACGGCGCGCTGCGGTCATACGACAGCCGCGCGTAATTGCCCAGCAGGCTGGGGCTGCGCGTGGCGGCATAGCCGTTGAACAGGAATGTCGATGGCGCTCTGTCGTCCATTTTCCAGCTGAGCGGCCAGTGCGTTCTGGATTGCTGTTTTGCCTGCGCGCGCAGTTGTTGAATTCTGGCGCCGTGCTGCGCCGTGAATTCCAGCGTGACATCGAGCAAGGTGCGCATCGCGCCATAGCGTTCGGCGTACGGTTTCAGCATGTGCGTTTCGGGCATGAAACCGATCACATGATGCAGCGCCGCATAGCCGGTCGAAAAGCGCGGTACTTCGAGAAATTCGGCGATGCCGTCGTCGGGAATGTCGGCGACCGGATTGACGTAGGGGCAGGTTGGCCAGCCGCGCTGCGCCATCTCGGCAAAAATGTGCGGCAGCATCATGCCGCGCAAAAAAGGGCCGAGCTCGCTGCCCAGTTTGTCGGCCTGGGTATGGATCAGCGTCATCGCATATGGATAGTCGGCGCCGTTCGAGGTGTGCGTGTCGACCATCACGTCCGGGTCCCACTTGCTCAGCAATCGGTTGAACAGTTGCGCGTTCAGGCTGTCGCACTTGATGAAGTCGCGGTTCAGGTCGAGGTGGCGGGCGTTGCCGCGAAAACCGAACTGCTCGGGCCCATTCTGGTTCACGCGCGACGTATCGCTGCGGTTCAGGCAGCCGTCAACGTTGTAGACCGGGATGAACAGCAGCACCGTGCTGCCCAGCGCGGCCAGACGCGCCGGGTTCGTGCACAGGTCGCGCACCAGCGCCATGCAAGCATCGATGCCTTCCGGTTCGCCCGGGTGGATGCCATTGTTGTTGAAAAAGACCGTGCGCCCGGCGCGCTTGATGTGCGCGCGTTCGAACACGCCGTCAAAGCTGAGCACGCCGACATGGATGGCATGGCCCGCGTCCGACACGCCAGCTTGCGCGAAATGCAGCAGTTGTGGAAACTGGCGTGCCAGTGCTTCGTAAAAGGTGATGCATTCCAGCCACGTCGTGGTCTGGTTTTGATTGCCTTTTTCATAGCTGGTTGCAGGGCTGGCAGAGAGAGGGGTCGGCAGGGTGGCTGGCATCGTGGTCCGCTCCAATAGGGGGGAGGATGGCGCGCTGGATAAGTGCGCGGTCCGGGTCGGAATTGTAGCATCCGGCCACGTTGCCTTCGAGCACCGATGGCGCGCCAGCGCCCAGCACGCGCCAGCAGGCGTTTTGCGCTGCGGCACAGCGTATACTGATTTTCGGGAAAGCCCTATGTGTGGATCTGCGGCGCTGCCCTACGTTTGTTTCATGCAACTGTTTCGTGCAATCATTTGCCGGCCGGTTCAACATTTGAATCACTATCCGATACAGGCAATCAAACTCACCAGGAGCAGGCGATGAAGGGCCAAGTGCTTGATTATTCGGTGCCAGACGGCAGCGGCGTTATTTCCGCCAGCGATGGGGTGCGTTTCAATTTTTCAGGCGCGCAATGGAAGGGCGACAGCCCGCCGGTACGCGGCATGTGGGTTGATTTCGATGTCAGCGGCAATGACCCGAAGGACGCTGTCGCGATCTACCGCTCGCTGAGCGCCGCCGACGCGCTTCTTTGCAACATTGCGGGCCCGGCGACCGGCAAAAGCAAGGCTGCCGCGACGCTGTGGGCGATTTTTCTCGGCGGCTTTGGCGCGCACAAGTTTTACATGGGGTCGTGGGGCTGGGGCGTCGTCTACTTGCTCACTTGCTGGCTCTATATCCCGTTCATCGCCGCATTGATCGAGTGGATACGCTATGTGCTGATGACGGACAACGAGTTTGCGATCAAGTCCGAGGCTTTCAAGAGCAAAGGTCCGTTCGGGTTTTTCTGGTAGCCAATTACGACCAGCGATGATCCGCAGCGCGCTATTTTTGCCACGCTGCGTTCATGGTTTCGGCGCAAATTTGAGGACCAGATCCAGCGTCAGCGTAGCGCGCGCCACTTGCAATGGCAGCCAGCTACCGGCAGGCTGCGCATTGAGCGCCGCCATCACGGCCCCGATCTGTTGTGCTGGCGCACCGCCCAGCGTGATCAGGCGGTCTCCGCCTTGCAAACCGGTGCGCTGCGCCAGGCCGCCTTCGGTGATGGCGCTAATGTAGACGCCATCGTCTTTCTGATCCAGCCGCGCGCCCATCCGCGGCGGCGGCGGCGGCGCGCTGGCTTGCGTTGGCAACGCAAAAATGGCGTCGGCCAGGCCCGGCGTCAGTTCCTTGCAGTTGGCATCGGCATCCATCGGCAGCAGGACGCCGACATTGCCGACGCCGAGATCGCGCAACTGGTGCGGCACGCCGTAGCCGTGATTCAGGTGGCCGCTGCCGATGATGCCGACCATCAACGGCTGATTGCCGCCGGCAGGCTTTGTCGCTAGCAAGCGGCCCGCCAGCGCTTCGGCCATGGCGCGATCCCACGTCGTTTGCGATTCGACAAAATGCGTGAATGCGCTGGCGCGTTCGCGTGCGCTGCCCTCGTTTGATGTGTGCTGGGCGTGTTCACTGTAAATATCGAACAGAAAGGCGCGGTAAGCGCTGGACGGCGCAGCGGCACGGCCGACGCCTTCGCGCTCAAGGTGCGGCACGCTATCCCAGCCACCCCTGGCGACGGCGCGGGTGAGCTTGCTGTCGACATTGAGCGCCAGCATCGGAATACGGTTGATGCGGGCAAACTGGAACAGCGGCAGGTACAGCTCGAACGGCATGCTCCACACAGTGGCCCACTCCGATTGCAAGATGAACTGGTCGGTTGTCAGTTCGCCCGCCACCCAGCGCTCCAGCACCGGCTGCAAGCGACGCGGGAACATCTCGAAGCCGATCACGATGTCGGGCCGCAGCGTTGCCAGCGCCGCCAGCGTCTGTAATTGCCAGCGGTGATGATCGTCTTCGTTGTGCCATTCGCCCAGCAGCACGACATCGCGCTCGGCCATGGCAAGCAAGATGCTGCGCGCGCCGGTAGCGCGCAAGCGCTCGCCTTCAGCGATGTGCCACGTGGCGGGACTCAGGCAAGCTGGCCCGCCAGGCAGCGTCGCCGCTACCGCATGCGTGGCGCCAGCGACGGCGATGACGGTGGCGCAGGCAAACAGCAGAGGGCGCAGCAAGGATGGCATGGACAATAAGGGGGGCATGAGCAGGTGACGCAAGCTGATCGGTACGGTCAGCTTAGCAGCTTCGGCCACAACAGGGGTTTGAGGTCAAAGATCGGCCAGCGGGTGCTGTGACCACGGGGCCTGGAAGTATTTTTCCACGTAACGGTCATCGGCACCGGCCAGGGTGGCAGGTTGCCAGCGCGGTGCATTGTCCTTGTCGACCAGCAGCGCGCGCACGCCTTCGGTAAAGTCGGGTTGCGCGCAGGATCGAATGGCGACGATCATCTCCAGGCGGAATACGTCGGCCAGGCTTAGGTGGCGCGCGCGCTCATGCAGCGCCCATGTGACGGCGGCCGATGATGGCGATCCCGATGCCAGCGTTGTTGCTGCGCGCCGCAACCATGCCGAGTCGCCGTCGTAGCCGGTGATGGCAGCGACCACTTCGGTCAGGTCGCGCGATGCGGTCAGCGTCGCGATCGTATCGAAATGCTGGCGTACTTCGGATGCCGGCAGCACGTTGGTTGCTGTACTTTCCAGCACATTTTCCGCTGTACTTGCCACCGCGCTGCGGTTGCGCAGCGCTACGTCGAGCACGATGTGATTGGCGCGGTCGGTCCCGGTGCCGGCAGAGGCGCCTTGCCATTCCAGCGTGCACAGCGCATCGAGTACGGCCGCGCGCTGCTGTTGTGGCAGAAAATAATCGGCCAGGCCGGTAAACAGCGCATCGTTTGCATTGAGCGGCGCGCCAGTCAAGCCGATGAACAAGCCTGTACGGGCCGGCATGCGCGGCAATACCCAGCTGCCGCCGACATCGGGAAACAGGCCAATTGAGATTTCCGGCATCGCGATGCGCGTCGTTTCAGTCACCACGCGGTGGCTGGCGCCGGCCATCAAGCCGACGCCGCCGCCCATCACGATGCCGCCGCCCCACACCAGCAGCGGCTTGGCATAGGTATGGATACGGTGGTCGAGCCGGTATTCTTCTTTGAAAAAGGTCTGCGCGGCAGGATTGGGCACCGTGTCCGGGTCATGCTGTACCGCCTGGCGCAGGCTGCGCACGTCGCCGCCCGCGCAAAAGGCTTTGTCTGTGCTCGACTGCAACACCACGCAAGCGATCAAAGGGTCAAGCGCCCAGCGCTTGAGCGCGCCGTCGAGCGCGCGGATCATGTCCAGCGTCAGCGCATGCAGCGATTTTGGCGCATCCAGCGTCGCGATCGCGATGCGCATGCCGTTGGCGCAGGCGCGCTCTTCCAGCAGCACCGGTGCATTGTTTGCCATCGCTGGCTCAAGCGTTGTATCGGGTTGATTCATTTTAATTCTCCATGGTGAGGTTTGGCACACTTGCGGCTGCGAGATTCAAGTGCACGTTGTGGGGGTGCCGAAGGCAAGCCTGCGCTGCCCCTGCGTTGTCTTGTCGTAATCAAACGGGGGTGTCAAACCGGCGCCCCTTGGCGCGCCATTGCGATGAACGATCGCAGGTAACCGATGTCGCGGTCCGCTTCGCGCACGCCCAGAAAAATCTGTTTGTTGATGCCATGCGGCCCCAGCCGCAACGTGCTCAGTTGCAGCCGCTGCGCATATTCTGTCGCCAGCCACAGTGGCAGCGCGGTCACGCCGCGCCCGCTGGCCACCATTTGCAGCAGGATATCGGTCGTTTCGATCGTCTTGTGTTTTTTTGGCGTGCATTGCGCCGGCAGCAAGAATTGATTGTAGATGTCCAGTCGTTGTATTTCCACCGGATAGGTGATCAGCGTTTCTTCGGCCAGCTGTTCGGGCGTGATCTCGGCCAGGCCGGCCCAGCGATGGCTGCGACTGACCACCAGCACCTGTTCGTAGTCGAACACTGGCTCGAAGTGCAGTTGCTGGCGCGGCAGCGGATCCGGCGTCACCAGCATGTCGATTTCATAGTTGAACAACGCGCCCATGCCGCCGAACTGGAACCTCTGCTTGACGTCGAGATCAACATCGGGCCAGCTGGCCAGGTACGGCGCGACGATCTTCAGCAGCCACTGGTAGCACGGATGACACTCCATGCCGATGCGCAGCATGCCGCGCTGGCCCTTGCTGTACTGTTCCAGCACCGCTTGCGCATTCTCCAGTTGCGGCAGCACGCGGTTGGCGACCGACAGCAGGAATTGGCCAGCCTGAGTCAGCCGCAGCGCGCGGCCTTCGCGCAACCATACCGCAGTGCCGACCTGCTGTTCGAGCTTTTTGATCGTATGGCTCAGCGCCGGCTGCGTCAGGAACAGCGCCTTGGCCGCCGCCGTCAGCGAACCGAGTCGATCCACTTCGCGAACGATGGTCAGATGGTGGCGATCGAGCATTTGCATGAATATTATATGAATATTAATAATGAGTGTATCAAATTTTACCATTATTTTTTATTGAAATGCCTGGCTATGATGACATTCATTCACATCGAGGAGTTGACATCATGGTCACGACACACAATCTTGGGTACCCGCGCATAGGCGCCAAACGCACATTGAAATTCGCACTGGAAGAT
>JBLHNV010000134.1:0-7723 GCA_047623125.1 Janthinobacterium sp.
CTTTTCGACTTCCTCGCCGATCGACGACGTGACTGCCGAATTGCCGATGTTGGCATTGATCTTGACCAGGAAATTGCGGCCGATGATCATCGGCTCGACTTCCGGATGGTTGATGTTGGCCGGAATGATCGCGCGACCGCGGGCGATTTCCTCGCGCACGAATTCGGGCGTGATCTCGGCCGGGATGTTGGCACCGAACGACTGGCCCGGATGCTGGCGCCCCATCAGGTCGGCAAGGCGCTGGCCCATCGGCCCCGACGTCTTCAATTCTTCAAGGTATTCGCGGCGCCGCATGTTTTCGCGGATCGCGACAAATTCCATCTCGGGCGTGATGATGCCGCGTCGCGCATAGTGCATCTGCGTGACATTGGCGCCGGCCTTGGCGCGCCGTGGTTTGCGCAGCAGGTTAAAGCGCAGTTCGGCCAGTGCCGGGTCCGCCAGGCGTTCGATGCCATAACGTGAACTTGGACCGGACAATTCCTCGGTATCTTCACGCTCGACGATCCACGGCAGACGCGGCGTATCCAGGCCGGAACGGATATCGATGATCGCGTCCGGATCGGAGTACGGGCCGGATGTATCGTAGACATAGATCGGTGGATTTTTCTCGAAGCCGAACGACGCCTCGGTGTCGGACTGGCTGATGCGGCGCATCGGCACGCGGATGTCGGGGCGGCTGCCCTCGATGTACACCTTGTGCGAATTGGGCAACGGCGTAATAGCGGCCTGGTCGACTTCGGCAGTCGCTGAGAGAAATTTCGGGGTGGCGTTCATGTGGCTCCTTGGTACTTCGCTTGTAAATAAGCAGAAGCCAGCAAAGGAGTGTCGACAACGACGGCAGAACACCATCGCAATCCATGCTTCCCTTCGCTGGCATTATCCAGATCAGGTTCGGAGGGTATATCTCACCCGCGCACCGCTTTCGCAGCTTGCAGGACCCCTAGCGTTTGCCACCTTGCGGCAGCGAAATAATAATAGCATTGTTTTGGCAACTATTCGAGCGAACATTTTTAAAATATTCAGTAACCGTTACAACACGCACTAAAATTGGGTGCCAACCAAAGCGCAGGGCACGGGTCCCGATTTCGCCGTGCGCAGTATTTCGCCGTGCGCAGTTTGCAGCAACCTTTATAATGAATCCTTTTGTAAAAACACAAGCCAAATCATGGAATTAGCCAAGTCTTTCGAGCCAGCCGACATAGAACAATTCTGGCGCAACGAGTGGGAACAGCGCGGCTATTTTGCCGCCAGCATGGATGCCGAAAAACCTTCTTTTTCGATCCAGTTGCCGCCGCCGAACGTGACCGGCACGCTGCACATGGGCCACGCGTTCAACCAGACCATCATGGATGGCTTGACGCGCTACTACCGCATGCGTGGTCACAACACGGCCTGGATTCCGGGCACCGACCATGCCGGCATCGCGACGCAGATCGTCGTCGAGCGCCAGCTCGATGCGCAAAAGATGTCGCGCCATGACCTGGGACGCGAAAAGTTCATTGAAAAAGTCTGGGAGTGGAAGGAAAAATCCGGCTCGTCGATCACCGACCAGATGCGCCGCATGGGCACCTCCCCGGACTGGCAACGCGAATATTTCACGATGGACGCACCGCGCTCGAAAGTGGTCACCGACGTCTTTGTGCGCCTGTTCGAACAAGGCTTGATCTACCGCGGCAAGCGCCTGGTCAACTGGGACCCGGTGCTGGGTACGGCCGTGTCCGATCTGGAAGTGGTGTCTGAAGAAGAAGATGGCTTCATGTGGTACATACGCTACCCGCTAGCTGACGGCAGCGGTCATCTGACGGTCGCCACCACGCGTCCCGAGACGATGCTGGGCGACGTCGCCGTGGCCGTCGATCCGACTGACGAGCGCTACCTTCATCTGGTGGGTCAGATGCTGGTGTTGCCGTTGACGGGACGCGAAATACCGATCATCGCAGACGAATACGTGGACAAGGAATTCGGTACCGGTTGCGTCAAGATCACGCCAGCGCACGACTTCAACGACTATGCGGTCGGCCAGCGCCACAACCTCGAAAAAATCTGCATTCTGACGCTCGATGCCAAAATCGTCGACGAGGCGCCCGCCGCCTATCGCGGCCTGGACCGCTTCGCCGCGCGCAAACTGATCGTCGCCGATCTGGATGCGCAAGGCTTGCTCGAAGACACCAAGGCGCACAAGCTGATGGTGCCGCGCGGCGACCGCACCGGCGTCGTCATCGAGCCGATGCTGACCGACCAATGGTTCGTCGCGATGAGCAAACCGGCGCCGGAAGGCACGTTCTTCCCGGGCCAGTCGATCGCCGAAGTGGCGCTCGAAAAGGTCGCGAACGGCGAAGTCAAATTCGTGCCCGAAAACTGGAACAGTACCTACAACCAGTGGCTCAACAATATCCAGGATTGGTGCATCTCGCGCCAGTTGTGGTGGGGCCACCAAATTCCGGCCTGGTATGACGAGGCTGGCAATATCTTTGTCGCCAAGACCGAAGCCGAGGCGCAAGCGAAGGCGCAAGCGGCCGGCAGCAGCGGCGAACTGAAACGCGACGACGATGTGCTTGATACCTGGTTCTCGTCAGCGCTGGTGCCGTTTTCGACCATGGGCTGGCCTGAGGAAACACCGGACATCAAGGCATTCCTGCCGTCGTCGGTGCTGGTCACCGGCTTCGACATCATCTTTTTCTGGGTCGCCCGGATGGTAATGATGACGGCCCACTTCACCGGAAAAGTGCCATTCCACACGGTCTACGTGCACGGTCTGGTGCGCGATTCGACCGGCGCCAAGATGTCCAAATCCAAGGGCAACACGCTGGACCCGATCGACCTGATCACCGGCGTCGATCTCGACACCCTGATCGCCAAACGCACCACCGGCTTGATGAATCCGCGCGATGCAGAAAAGATCACCAAGGCCACGCGCCGTGAGTTTCCGAACGGCATCGCCGCCTATGGCACAGATGCGGTGCGCTTCACGATGGCCAGCTACGCATCGCTGGGCCGCAACATCAACTTCGACCTGGGCCGCTGCGAAGGCTACCGCAACTTTTGCAACAAGATGTGGAATGCGACACGCTTCGTGCTGATGAATACCGAAGGCCACGATTGCAGCGCCTCTGGCGACGACGAAAAAGAGAGCAACCTCTCGCAAGCGGACCACTGGATCATTTCTTTGTTGCAGCGCACCGAGATCGATGTCGCCAAAGGTTTCGAGGATTACCGTTTCGACAATATCGCCGCAGCCATCTACAAGTTTGTCTGGGACGAGTATTGCGATTGGTATCTGGAAGTGGCCAAGGTGCAGATACAGCACGGCAGCGCAGGCCAGCAAAAGGCCACCCGCCACACCTTGCTGCGCGTGTTGGAGACAGTGCTGCGCCTGGCGCATCCGGTGATCCCGTTCGTCACCGAAGCGCTGTGGCAAAGCGTGGCGCCGCTGGCTGGCAAGGATGCCGAACACTCGTCGATCATGATCCAGCCGTATCCGCAAGCCAACCTGGCGTTGCTGAACCCGGCAGCGGAAGAATGGATGGTGCAACTGAAGGCGCTGGTCGATGCCACGCGCAACCTGCGCGGCGAAATGCAACTGTCGCCGGCGCTGCGCGCGCCGCTGTTCATCGAAGCGGCAGATGCTGCCAGCGAGCAGCACTTGCAATCATTTGCGCAACCCCTGCAAGCGCTGGGCAAGCTGTCGGAAGTGTCCATCGTTGATGCGCTGCCGGAATCGCCGGCGCCGGTCTCGTTCGTCGGTAACACCAAGCTGATGCTGCAAGTTGAAATCGACGTGCAAGCCGAGCGTGAGCGCATGACCAAAGAAATGCTGCGCATCGAAGGCGAAATCGCCAAGGTCAACGGCAAACTCGGCAACGAAAGTTTCGTCGCTAGAGCCCCGGCCGCCGTGGTGGCCCAGGAGCAGGAACGCCTGGTCAATTTCTCATCGACGATGGCAAAATTGCGCGAGCAATTGGCCAAGCTGCCGGTGGCGTAAGCGCGCCGCTTCAGACGCCAGGCCGGAGTAAAGGTTTACTTCGGCCTGGCGTGCAATTGCAGGTGACGGTCCAGCAAGTTGGCGAAATTTTGCCGGTCGGCCTGGTTCAAAGGTGCGGGGCCGCCGGTATCGACGCCGCCGCCGCGCAATTCTTCCAGAAAAGCGCGCATCGTCAGTTGCTGCTCGATGTTGTCATGCGTGTAGAACGCACCGCGCGGATTGAGTGCGTGGCCGCCTTTTTTCAGCACGTCAGCGGCCAGCGGAATGTCGCCGGTGATGACCAGATCGCCCGCTTGCAGCAGGCGCACGATCTCGCGGTCGGCCACATCCGCCCCCGAGGAAACTTGCAGCGTGTGGATGAAGCGCGATGCAGGCACGCGCAGGGGCTGGTTCGCCACCAGCGTCATTTGCAGCTCCAGGCGCTGCGCCGCACGATAGAGAATATCCTTGATCACGACTGGACAAGCGTCGGCATCGACCCATATTTGCATCGTCAGTCCTTGCATCGTCAATCCGCGCCCCACGACTCTCCGTTGGGCCCGGTGCGCGGTGCGGCGACGCCGAAATGCAGGTAGGCGGCCGGCGTTGCGACGCGTCCGCGCGGCGTACGCTGCAGATAACCTTGCTGGATCAGATACGGCTCCAGCACATCTTCGATGGTGTCGGCTTCTTCGCCGATCGCCGCTGCCAGGTTGCCGACACCAACCGGGCCGCCGCTAAACTTGAACAGCACCGCTTCCAGCAATTTTCTGTCCATCACGTCAAAACCAACCGAGTCGACGTCCAGCATCACCAGCGCCGCGTCCGCCATCGCTTTTGTGATGTCGCCATTGCCCTTCACTTCGGCATAATCGCGCACGCGGCGCAGCAAACGGTTGGCGATGCGCGGCGTGCCGCGCGCGCGCTGAGCAATTTCACGCGCGCCATCAGGGTCGATCGGCGCCTTCAGCAGCGCGGCGCTGCGCGTGACGATGCGCGTCAATTCCTCGGCATTGTAAAATTCGAGCCGCGCAACGATGCCGAAACGATCGCGCAACGGGTTCGTCAGCATGCCGGCGCGGGTGGTCGCGCCGACCAGCGTGAACGGTTGCAAGTCGAGCTTGACCGAACGCGCGGCCGGCCCTTCGCCGATCATGATGTCGATCTGATAATCCTCCAGCGCCGGGTACAAAATTTCCTCGACTACCGGCGAGAGCCGGTGGATTTCGTCGATGAACAGCACGTCGTTCGCTTCCAGATTGGTCAAGATCGCGGCCAGATCGCCGGGCCGCTCCAGCACCGGGCCCGAAGTCTGGCGCAAATTGACGCCCATTTCGCGCGCGATGATGTGCGCCAGCGTGGTCTTGCCCAGACCCGGCGGGCCGAACAACAAGGTATGGTCAAGCGCTTCGTTGCGCTGACGCGCGGCGGTGATGAAGATTTCGAGCTGGGCGCGGATCTTTTCTTGCCCGACATATTCATCGAGTTGCTTGGGCCGCAGCGCGCGCTCGATCGCCTCTTCATTGGGCGACGCCGGGGTCGCTGCGATGATGCGCTGTTCGGTGAATTGATCGGTCTGGATGCTCATGGTAGTTGTCTCATGGCTGATGCGTTTTAATTATCCTTTTGACAGCGCTTTCAGCGCCAGCTTGATGCCATCCGACACGCCGCTGGTGACCGGCACGCTTTTCAACGCCAGTTGCGCCTCCTTGTCGGAGTACCCCAGCGCCAGCAACGCGTTCAGGATATCTGATTGCGCATCCGGCAGTGCGCGCGCGCCGCCTGCGCCGATGTCAGCTCCGAGCTTGCCTTTCAATTCCAGCAGCAACCGTTCGGCTGTCTTCTTGCCGATGCCTGGCACCTTGACCAGCCGGCCCGACTCTTGCTGCGTGATCGCCTGCGCCAGGTCGGCGATCGTCATGCCCGACAGGATCGCCAACGCCATGCGCGCGCCGACCCCGGTGATCTTGATCAACTGGCGAAACACCGCGCGCTCTTCGACATGACCGAAGCCAAACAGCAAATGCGCATCTTCGCGGATCGCCTGGTGCGTGAACAGCACGACTTTTTCGCCCACCTGCGGCAGGTTGTAAAACGTGCTCATCGGCACGTCGACTTCATAGCCGACACCCTGGCAATCGACCAGCAATTGCGGCGGATTTTTTTCCAGCAAAATGCCGTTAAGGCGACCTATCATCGTGTGCAACCTTGTCGTGTAAATTAGATTATCGAGCAGGATTATTGAGCAGCGTTATTTAGCGACATGATTGCGCCTAGCCGACCAGACGCCCGCGCTTCATGCGCAGTCCCTTCAAGCCGGGCGCCAGCGCGTCCAGCAGCGCCAGTGAATCGTGGCTGTTGGCGTGGCAAATCGCCACCCCGAGTGCATCGGCCGCATCGCTGCCGGGCAAACCCGGCAACAGCAGCAAACGCGACACCATGTCCTGAACTTGTTCCTTGGCCGCCTTGCCATGACCGACGACGGCCTGCTTCACTTGCAGCGCGGTGTATTCTGCCACCGCCAAGTCAGCCCCGACCAGTGCGCAGATCGCCGCACCGCGCGCCTGCCCCAGCAACAGCGTCGATTGCGGATTGACGTTGACGAACACTTTTTCGATCGCCGCGCAATCGGGCCGGTAGGTGGCGATGATCTCTGTGATCCCGCGCAAAATTACCTTCAGGCGCGCCGGCAGATCGGTATCTGTCACGGTCTTGATCGTGCCGGATGCGATGTAGCGCAGCGAGTTGCCCTGCTTGTCGATAACGCCGAAGCCGGTCGTGCGCAAGCCAGGGTCGATGCCCAGGATAATCATGGCGCAAATACCGGCACAGTCACCCCGGCAACGCGATCAATGACGGAAATGGCGGGTACCGGTGTACAACATGACGACGCCGCGCTCATTGGCCGCATCGATCACTTCCTGATCGCGCATCGAGCCACCCGGATGGATCACGCAATTGGCGCCGGCATCAATGACGACGTCCAGACCGTCGCGGAACGGGAAAAAGGCATCGGACGCGACGACCGAACCGACCAGCGACAAGCCTGCGTTCTGCGCCTTGATCGATGCGATGCGGGCCGAATCGATGCGGCTCATCTGGCCGGCGCCGACACCGAGCGTCATGTTGTTGCTACAGAAAACGATCGCATTCGACTTGACGAACTTGGCCACGCGCCACGCGAACATCAAATCGTTCAATTGCTGCGGTGTCGGTTGCAGCTTGGTGACGACCTTCAGGTCGCCGATGTGGACGTTCTTGGCATCCGGCGATTGCACCAGCAAGCCACCACCGACGCGCTTCAGGTCCATCTTGTTGGCGCCATGGCCGAGCGCGATTTCGAGCATGCGCACGTTTTGCTTGGAGGCCAGGATCTGCCGCGCCTCGGGCGAAAACGATGGCGCGATCAGCACTTCGACGAACAGTTTGGCGATCTCGACGGCGGTCTTGCCATCGAGTTCGGTGTTGAACGCGATGATGCCACCAAAGGCCGACGTAGGGTCGGTTTGCAGCGCGCGACTGTAAGCGTCGAAGGCATCGATGCCCAGCGCCACGCCGCAAGGATTGGCATGCTTGACGATCACGCAGGCGGCGCCCGAGCCCAGTTCACCGAGGCTCTTCACGCACTCCCAGGACGCATCGGCATCGCTGATATTGTTGTAGGAAAGTTCTTTTCCCTGCAACTGGCGATAATTGCCCAGCGCGCCATCGGTCGCTTGCAAGTCGCGGTAAAACGCGGCGCTCTGGTGCGGATTTTCGCCG
>JBLHNV010000135.1:0-7712 GCA_047623125.1 Janthinobacterium sp.
GGCCTCTATTTTTTCGCCTGCGGAGGAATCCAGACCGTGCCGATCGAAATCGAACTCAGCTTCTTCTTGCTGCCGTACCAGAGGTTGACTACGCCACGCGACACGAAGACGGCGGAGAACATCGACGTCAAGATACCCAGACAATGCACCACGGCAAAACCGCGCACCGGACCTGAGCCGAATATCAGCAACGCCAGGCCGACGATCAGCGTCGTCACGTTCGAATCGAGAATCGTCGCCCATGCGCGGTCAAAGCCGACCGCGATCGCCGCTTGCGGCGTGGCGCCACCGCGCAATTCCTCACGTATTCGTTCATTGATCAACACGTTGGCATCGATCGCCATGCCCAGCGCCAGCGCAATAGCGGCGATACCGGGCAAGGTCAGCGTTGCTTGCAGCACCGACAGCAGCGCAATCAGGAACAGTACGTTGCAAGCGAGCGCGAACACGCTGAACACGCCGAACAAATGGTAATACGCGATCATGAAGACGGCGATCGCGGCGAAGCCGTACAAGGTCGAATACAGCCCCTTGTTAATGTTTTCAGCGCCCAGTTGCGGACCGATCGTGCGTTCCTCGATCACATCCATCGGTGCATACAACGCACCCGAGCGCAGCAGCAGAGCCAGTTCGGTCGAATTTTCGGATCCACCCATGCCGGTAATCTGGAAACGATTACCCAGTTCGCTCTGAATGGTGGCCACTGACAAGACTTCAGGCTTGCCTTTTTCGAACAGCACGATCGCCATCCGCTTGCCGACCCGGCCGCGGGTGGCGTCGCGCATCTTGCGCCCACCGTCGCCATTCAAGTCGATCGACACTGCCGATTGCTGGTTCTGGTCGAAGCTGGCGGTGGCGCTGGAAATGTAGTCGCCGGAAAGGATCACTTCCTTCGACAACACCACCGGCACGCCCTTGCCGAAAGTGAACAATTCGGAGCTGAACGGGATGGCGCTCGACAGTTCGGTGCCAGGGGTGATGGTTTCATCGACCATGCGTACTTCCAGCGTCGCGGTGCGGCCGATGATGGCCTTGGCGCGGGCCACATCCTGCACACCCGGCAACTGTACGACGATGCGGTCGGCGCCCTGCTGCGCGATGATCGGTTCGGAGACGCCGAGCTCATTGACACGCTTCGACAGCGTGGCGATATTTTGCTTGACGCCATTGTCCATCGTGCTCTTCAGCGCGGATGGTTTCAGCGTCAGGACCAGCCTCAGATCATCGCCGTTGGCGCTCTCCACGAAAGCGAGGTCCGGCAACTGGGATGACAATTCATCCCGGGCTTCTTGACGCGTTGCGGCGTCGCGGAATTTGACTTCGACGGCACTGCCGATGCGCTCGATGCCGGCATGACGTACGTTCTTGTCACGCAACATGCTGCGCACACTGGACTGCACGCCCTTCATATGCGTTTCGAGCGCGGTCTTGGTGTCGACCTGCATCAGGAAATGCACACCGCCGCGCAAGTCCAGTCCCAGGTACATCGGCAATGCGTGCAAGTTTTGCAACCAGCGCGGCGTATTCGGCTGCAGATTGAGCGCGACCAGATAGGTCGGATCTTCCGGGTCTGTATTGAGTTCTTTTTCGAGCAGCAATTTTGCTGCAAACTGGGTATCGGGGCTGTTGAAACGCACCCGCAGCGACGGGCTTGCCGCATCGTTGTCAAAGGTGACCGCCTGCGCACTGAGATTTCCCGCCTTCAATGCTGCCTCGACCGGGGCGATCAGAGCGCTGGTCACCTTCAGGGTCGCCTTGCCGCTTGTCACCTGCAGCGCCGGCGATTCGCCGAAATAATTGGGCACCGTATACAGCGCGCCCAGCAATAGAGAGACGGCGATGACGATGTATTTCCAGACAGGGTAACGATTCATATGAGGTCAGCGTTCAGTGTTTTGCGTCGGATACAGCACGACGGCGATCAGGCCCAGAGCTGCTAGCAACTGGGGGCGGCCCGGGGGCCAGAACCGCGGCCCGCCCGGCCGGGCGAAGCCGCGCGCGACAAGCTTACAGTGCTTTCAGCGTGCCTTTTGGCAGCAACATCGTGACCGAGCTTTTCTGCAGCACGACTTCGGTGCCGACGGCCATTTCGACGGTGACATAGGCTTCGGTGACCTTGGTGACACGGCCCAGGATGCCGCCGGCAGTCACGACTTCATCGCCTTTGGCGAGCGCATCCATCATCGCCCGTTGTTCCTTGGCGCGTTTTTGCTGTGGGCGGATCATCAGGAAATACATGACCACGAACATCAGAACCAGCGGCAAGAAGCTGGTCAGGTTGCTGCTGATGCCGAGGCCGTCGAGTGGGGATTGCGCGTAAGCGTTGGAAATGAACACTGTGACTCCGAGTTTTAGTTTAAAAAATAGCGCTGTATTTTAGCATTGGCAGGGCCGCATCAGGCCGGCAGGAAATTCCATTTGGCGAAAATCTTTGACTTGGCCCGATTCTCTCAATGCAAGACCCCTTGCCGGCCAGACGTTTTGGTCACACGCCGCGCGCACGATCGGCGTGGAATTGCTGCATGAAAGCAGGAAAACGGTCTTGCTCCAGCGACTCGCGCATCTGGCGCATCAAGTCCAGGTAGTAGTGGAGATTGTGGATCGTATTCAGGCGGGCGCCCAGGATTTCCTTCGAGCGGTGCAAGTGGTGCAGATAGGCGCGCGAGAACGTGCGGCAGGCGTAACAACTGCAAGTGTCGTCGAGCGGCGCCTTGTCATCCTTGTAGCGCGCATTCTTGATCTTGATGTCGCCGAAACGCGTAAATAGCCAGCCATTGCGCGCATTGCGCGTCGGCATCACGCAATCGAACATGTCGATGCCGTTGGCGACGCCGGCGACCAGGTCTTCCGGCGTGCCCACCCCCATCAGGTAGTGCGGCTTGTCGGCCGGCAGACGCGGGCCGACGTGGGCCAGCATGCGCATCATGTCTTCCTTCGGCTCGCCCACCGACAGGCCGCCGATCGCGATGCCGGGGAAACCGACCTCTTCCAGTCCGGCCAGCGATTCGTCGCGCAAATGTTCGAACATGCCGCCCTGGACGATGCCAAACAGCGCGTTCGGATTCTCGCCTTTGATGAATTCATCCTTCGAGCGCTGCGCCCAGCGCAGCGACATCCGCATCGACTTGGCAGCTTCATCGATGGTGGCCGGACGGCCGTCGATTTCGTACGGCGTGCATTCGTCGAATTGCATGACGATGTCGGAATTGAGCACCCGCTGGATCTGCATCGACACTTCCGGCGACAGGAACAGCTTGTCGCCATTGATCGGCGATGAAAAATGCACGCCCTGTTCAGTGATCTTGCGCATCGCGCCCAGCGAAAACACCTGGAAGCCGCCGGAGTCGGTCAGGATCGGCTGGTCCCAGCCCATGAAGTCGTGCAAGCCGCCGAACTTGGCGACCGTATCATTGCCCGGGCGCAGCCACAAATGGAAGGTATTGCCAAGGATGATCTGGGATTCGATTTCCTTCAATTCCAGCGGCGACATCGCCTTCACTGTGCCATAGGTGCCAACAGGCATGAAGATCGGCGTCTCGACGACGCCATGGTTCAGCGTCATGCGGCCGCGCCGGGCATGGGTCAGGCCGCTGGCATCGGTCTTCAGCAATTCGAATTTCAACATGGTAAAGCTTTCGTGGTGTCTGCAGCGGTACTGCTGTCGGCTATGGATTGGGTGGTCAGCAGCATCGCATCGCCATAGCTGAAAAAGCGGTATTTTTGCGCGATCGCGTGCGCATAGGCGCTGCGGATCTGGTCAAAGCCGGCAAACGCCGACACCAGCATCAGCAGCGTCGATTTCGGCAAATGAAAATTGGTGATCAGGCGCGTCACCGTCTTGAAGTGATAGCCGGGCGTGATGAACAGCTTTGTATCGGCGCTGCCCGCTTGCAAGGCGCCCGATTGCGATGCCGATTCCAGCGCGCGCAAACTGGTGGTGCCGACGGCGACGATATCGCGCCCGGCCGCTCTGGCCTGGCGCACCGCATCAACGGTCGCTTGCGGCACCGTGTACCACTCGGTGTGCATATTGTGCTCGGCCAGCACCTCGGTGCGCACCGGCTGGAAAGTGCCGGCGCCCACGTGCAGCGTCACGTAAGCGAATTGCACGCCCATCGCTTGCAACTGGTCGAGCAACGCCTGATCGAAATGCAAACCGGCGGTCGGCGCCGCAACGGCGCCCGGCACCTTGTTGAACACGGTCTGGTAGCGCGTCTCATCGAAGGCGTCGGCCGCGTGCTCGATGTACGGTGGCAACGGCAGTCGGCCATACGCTTCGATCAGCTCGAACACGTCGGACTCGAATGTCAACGTGAAAAATTCGTTGGCGCGCTCGCCCACGGTGACATCAAATGCATCGGCAAGGCGCATGCGAGCGCCCGGCAACGGCGACTTCGATGCGCGGACCTGGGCCAGCACCGTGCGCTGATCGAGTACGCGTTCGATCAGCACTTCGACCTTGCCGCCGCTGGCCTTGACGCCAAAAAAGCGCGCCTTCAGCACGCGCGTGTCATTCATGACCAGCAAGTCGCCGGCCTGCAACTGGTCTTTGATATCGACGAAGCTGCGGTCGAACAGGGCATCGCCAGCAAGATGCAGCAGCCGCGATGCGCTGCGCTGCGGTAAGGGAATTTGCGCGATGCGCTCTGGCGGCAAGTTAAAATCGAAGTCGGAAAGCGAATGCATGATGTTTTTTAAAAAATGAATGGAAAAGTGGGCGTCCTGCCAGCACTGTGCGCCCATACAGGCATTACAATATCGGCGGCCAACCTGCTATTTTACCCTGTCGCCCGAAACCATTCCGATATGCCCGAAAGCAAGCCCAAACCCGCAAAAAGCAGCACCGAGAGCCGGCTGGCCAGCCTGGGCTTGCGCAGCGACGTCGATCTGGTGCTGCATCTGCCGATGCGCTACGAAGACGAGACCAGCGTCATGACAATCAGGGAAGCTTGCCTGCGCGGTGGCGAGCATTGTCAGGTCGAAGGCATCGTCAGCGCCTGCGAGATCGCCAGCAAGGGGCGGCGCCAGTTGCAAGTGACGATTTTCGATGACAGCGGCGAACTGTCGCTGCGCTTCGTCAATTTCTACGCCAGCCAGGTCAAGCAACTCGCGATCGGCACGCGCATGCGCGTACGCGGCGAGCTGAAGCATGGTTTTTCCGGCGCAGAAATGGTGCACCCACACTACAAGATAGTCAACCAAGGCGCATCGCTGCCGACCGCGCTGACGCCGGTCTATCCGTCGGGCGTCGGACTGTCACAAACCATCTTGCGGCGCGCCATTGGCGATGCGATGCGGCGCATCGATTTTTCTGACACGCTGCCCGCAGCCTTGCTGGCCGACCTGCAGCTGGACAGCTTCGAACAGGCGGTGCGGCTGTTGCACCACCCGCCGCAGCAAATTGATGAAAGCGCGCTGCTCGATCGTTCACATCCGGCCTGGGTGCGAATGAAGTTCGACGAATTGCTGGCCCAGCAATTATCACTGAAGCGCGCGCAAGCGTCGCGCAGACAAAGGAATGCAGCAGCGCTGCCGGTCGTGGGCGCATTGTCCAACGCCTTCCTGGCCACGCTACCATTCCAGTTAACAGGTGCGCAGCAGCGCGTGCTGAGCGAAATCCGGGCCGACCTGCGCTTGCCGTATCCGATGCAGCGCTTGTTGCAAGGCGATGTCGGCAGCGGCAAGACCGTGGTGGCGGCGCTGGCCGCGACGCAGGCGATCGACAGCGGCTATCAGGCGGCGCTGATGGCGCCGACCGGCATTCTGGCCGACCAGCACTTTCGCAAGATCGCAGGATGGATGGCGCCGCTGGGCGTGACGGTAGCGTGGCTGACCGGCAGTCTGAAGAAAAAAGACAAGGCCGACGCTTTGGAAAAAATCGCATCAGGCCAGGCGCAACTGGTGATCGGCACGCATGCGCTGATCCAGGAGGCGGTGCAATTTGCCAAGCTGGGCCTGGTCATCGTCGATGAACAGCACCGCTTCGGCGTCGGCCAGCGCCTGACGCTGCGCAACAAGGGCGACCAGGGCGCCGTGCCGCACCAGTTGATGATGTCGGCCACACCGATACCACGCACGCTGGCGATGACATATTACGCCGACCTCGAAGTGTCGGTGATCGATGAATTGCCGCCCGGGCGCAGCCCGATCGTGACGCGCGCCATCGACCAGAACCGGCGCTTTGAGGTCATGGAACGCATCCACGCAGCGGCACTCGAAGGACGCCAGGTGTACTGGGTTTGCCCGTTGATCGAAGAATCCGAAGCGCTGCAATTGCAAACGGCAACCGACACCCACGCTACGCTGGTCGAGGCGCTGCCCGACTTGCAGGTGGGCCTGGTGCACGGGCGCCTGAAGAGCGCCGAAAAACAGCAGGTGATGGATGAATTCCTGGCCGGCCGCACGCAGGTGCTGGTCGCCACGACCGTCATCGAAGTGGGCGTCGACGTGCCAAATGCATCCTTGATGGTCATTGAACATGCGGAGCGCTTCGGCTTGTCGCAGCTGCACCAGTTGCGCGGCCGGGTCGGGCGCGGCCAAGCCGCATCGGCTTGCCTGCTGCTGTATCAGGGACCGCTGGGGCCGGTCGCGCGCCAGCGCCTGCTGACGATGCGCGAAACCACCGACGGTTTCGAAATCGCGCGCAAGGATCTGGAAATCCGCGGCCCCGGCGAATTTTTAGGCGCGCGCCAGTCGGGCCAGGCCATGCTGCGCTTCGCCGACCTGGAAACGGATCAGCATCTGGTCGACCAGGCAAGTGCAATTGCACAACAATTGCTGGCCAGCAGCACGCCGGACAGCGCCGCGACGGTGGCAGCGCATCTGGCGCGCTGGCTGGGCAACAAGGAAGATTTCTTGAAGGTATAGCGCCGCTGCTGACAAGAAGCCGCTCCAAGCCTCTGATTTTCAGAGGCTGTTTTACTTTTTGGCCGGCAGACACTGGCGCGAACAGGCAATGCTGGCCCGGCACGGATCCGGCTACTTGGCCCCGGATGCCGTCCTGCAGCGCCGGTTTCTTTTTCAGTTCATGTATCGCCATGCGTGACACCGTGTCCAGCGCCGAATTTGGTGGCGAATTTCGGGTAAAATTCCATTTTGACAAGTGTGTTTCGTGCGCAGTCGCCAACGTCATCAGCAAGCATTCACCCGGGAACCGAGCATGACCATGGCACACAACATCGAGGCAGCAAGCCGATTGTTACGGCAAGCCGATGGCTTGCTCATCACTGCCGGGGCCGGCATGGGAGTCGATTCCGGATTGCCCGATTTTCGCGGTGACCAGGGATTCTGGAAGGCGTATCCGCCGCTGGGCCGCGCCCAGATCGGGTTCGCCGAGATCGCCAATCCAGCAGCATTTCGGGAAAATGCCGCACTGGCCTGGGGCTTTTACGGCCACCGTCTGCAGTTGTACCGGGAGACCGTCGCGCACCAGGGCTTCGATATCTTGCAAAAGCTATCAAGCAATATGGCACAGGGCTGTTTCGTATTCACCAGCAACGTGGATGGCCAGTTTCAGAAAGCGCTGTTTGATGCTGACCGGGTCGTCGAATGCCACGGCTCTATCCATCATCTTCAATGCATTGATGCCTGCACCGGTGACGGCCCGGACGCTATCTGGAGCGCCGCAAACGTGGCGCCGGTGATCGATGCCAGCCGCTGTGAAATGGTATCCGCCTTGCCGCATTGTCCCCATTGCGGCGCACTGGCACGCC
>JBLHNV010000136.1:0-7666 GCA_047623125.1 Janthinobacterium sp.
CGCGCGGCCGGTCGGCGTCATGTGGGTCAGCACGATATGGCAATCCGGATACGCCGCCAGCAGCGCATCGATCAGCGGTTCGGCCGCGCGCGTTTCGCCGACCGATACCGCATGCACCCACAGCGCCATGCCGGGCGCGGGCGCGGGCGCCGCGCCATACAGCCCCAGCCGCTCAGGCCAGTGTTCACGGTAGCCTGGTTCCTGGCGTCCACGCAGCCAGAGCCGCGCCAGCACCAGCGGCAAGGCCAGCCACCACATCAGCGTATAGAGAAAGCGTATGTTCATCGCGGCAGCCCCGCCAGCAGCGGCAAGGACAGCGGCCGCAGCAGCATATAGTGATAGAGCAAGCGCACGATCATGCTCCGGCCAGCAAGCGCCGGGCCGCGGCGACGACGTCAAGCACCGCAGGTGGACTGCCCAGGTCGCCCAGGTTGATGATATCGGGCGACCAGTTGCCCTCGGTTTTCCAGCGCGGCGAGTCGCAATACAGTTCGACCGTCGGCCGCATGAAGGCGGCCGCGATATGCGTCAGGCCGGTATCGACGCCGACTGCCAGCGCCGCATGGCGCGCCAGCGTCACCGCATCCATCATCGACAGCTTCGGCAACACCAGCGCATGCGGCAAGCTTGATGCAATCGCCTGGGCTTCGCGCAGTTCATCGGCGCTGCCCCATGGCAGCAATATCGGCATGGGCGCCAATTGCAAGCCAAGCGCGATCCAGTGCGCTGTCGGCCATTTCTTGGCGCTGCGCGCCGTACCGTGAAAGTACACCGCATAGGGCAACTGCGGCATCCAGTGTGGCCGCTGTTCCATGGGCAAAGGTCCCGGCAAGCCGAAATCGGGCGTGCTGTCGAGCACGTAGCCGAGCGCAGCGGCCACCATCAGGCGCCCGCGCGCGACGGCATGGGTGCGTGCATCGAGCCGTATGCTTTTGGTATGGAAGCAGCGCGAGATCGCTTCATAACCCGAGCCTTCGCTGCCATTGGCCAGCCCGACCTTTTGCCCGCCAGGGGCAAGGCGCGCGCCACCCATGATGATGCCGGTCTTCAGCAAACCCTGCGTCTCGAACACATAGTCGTAGCGCTGCGCGCGCAGCGCCCTGTAAAACGCGCCGATTTCGGCCCGCGTTTCCGGCTTGCCCAGGCTTTTTTTCCAGCGCCGCAGCGCGAACGGGATGATCGTGCGGACCCGGCTGTTGAGCCGGACCAGACTGGTGTAGCCCTCTTCGACGACCCAGTCGATCTGCGCATCCGGATGATGCTGCAAGATATCAAAGACGATCGGCAGGTTGTGCAGCACGTCTCCCAGCGACGACACGCGCACCAGCAAAATGGTCAGTGGTTTGGGCTGCACCTGACTCAAGACCCCCTCAGCGGCGCTCAAAACGGCAACACCGCGCCTGGCCGGCAGGACAGGATCGCGCTCTTGAATTGCCCCATGATGCGCGCAAGCGCAGCAGGTGTTTGTCCTTCGAAGCGCAACACGACTGCCGGCGTCGTGTTCGACGACCTGACCAGCCCGAAGCCGTCGGCATACTCGACCCGCAATCCGTCGATAGCGATAATCTGCTGGTGGCCGGGGAAGGTGGCATCGCTGCGCCGGGGATCGTGCAACACAGCGATCAGCGCATCGATCAGCGCCACGTTGTCATCTTGGTCCAATACCAGTTCCAGTTCAGGTGTGCAAGCCGATTGTGGCAAGGCGTTTAATAGTGCAGACGCATCTGCGGCGCGGGTCACGATTTCCAACAGCCGCGCACCAGCGTACATCGCATCGTCAAAACCGTACCAGCGGTCCTGAAAAATGATATGGCCGCTCATCTCGCCAGCGAGCGGCGCGCCGGTTTCGCGCAGCTTCGCCTTCAGCAACGAATGGCCGGTTTTCCACATCAGCGGTACGCCGCCATGGACGCGTATCCACGGCGCCAGATGCGCCGTACATTTAACGTCATACACGATGTGCTGGCCCGAATGGCGTGTCAGCACATCAGCGGCAAACAGCATCATCTGGCGGTCCGGGTAAATAATTTGGCCATCTTTGGTAACGACGCCCAGACGATCGCCGTCGCCATCGAACGCGAGGCCGATCTCGGCATCCGTTTCCCTCAGGCAGCGGAGTAAATCTTGCAGGTTTTCGGGCCGGGCCGGATCCGGATGATGGTTAGGGAAAGTGCCGTCGACTTCGCAAAACAATTCAATCACGTCGCAACCCATGGCGCGCAACAAATCGCCGGCAAAAGCACCGGCCACGCCATTGCCGCAATCGATGACCAGCTTGATCGGACGCGCCAGTTTGATATCGCCAACGATGCGCGCCAGATAGGCCGCGCGAATATCGTGCGTAACATACGAACCCGGTGCAGCGGAATTGGATTGCAGAGCCGAGTTGAGATCGGAGTTAGGATCGGAGTTGGGACAGGATCTCGAAACGGGCGTCGAATCAGGCACCGGACCGGCGCCACCATCGGTGGCTGCGATGGCGCGATATAACTGCTGTATCGCAGCGCCGTAAATCGCCTCACCCGCTTGCACTATCTTGAAACCATTGTAATCGGGCGGATTATGGCTGCCGGTCACCATGATGCCTGATGGAATACCCAGCACTTTAGTTCCGAAATACAGCAATGGCGTAGCCACGATGCCAAGGTCGGTCACAGCGATACCCGATGATTGCAAGCCCAGCGCCAGCGCCGCCGACAGTGTTGGTCCGGACAAGCGGCCGTCGCGGCCTATAAGCGCCCGCTGTTCGCCGTTTGCCAGCAAAACCAGGCCAAACGCATGGCCGATCTTATAGGCAATACCCGCATCGAGTGTTTTATCGATAATGCCGCGAATATCGTAAGCTTTGAAAATTGTTTTCGACAGGGAAACCATGATATGTACCAAAGCAGGCATGCCAGCATGGCCGATATGGCGAACACGCATCCGGTCGGGCCAGGTGCCGTTCCACACCGATTAAATGACAGGTAAGCTCCGGCCAGCATCGGATTCGATGCATGGCCAATCTTGCAGCAACGCCGCAACAGCGTTATTTATACGCGCAGCAAATCGAGTGACTTACCCGCTTCCAGCCATTCCTTGACCCATTTTGGCTGACGACCACGGCCTGTCCATTGCAGCGTTGCATCGGCCGGATTGCGAAAACGGACCGCTACTTGTCCGGTCTTGGCACGCACTGCGCCGCCGAGCAAGTCTTTCAATGGAATACCGACGCTTTGCGCAATCGCCATTATCTGCTCGCGCGCTTTGGTCAA
The DNA here is from genome assembly GCA_047623125.1 of Janthinobacterium sp. GTDB lineage: Bacteria > Pseudomonadota > Gammaproteobacteria > Burkholderiales > Burkholderiaceae_D > Janthinobacterium. Next base: position 3,255 of record JBLHNV010000136.1, read on the forward strand.
TTCCTGCTGCTCGCGCGTCTTGCTTTCCTGCTTGATCTGTTCTTGCAAAGTGCGCAATTCAGCCAGCGACATATTTGATAATTCCATGATGATTCCTTTTTTAAAAATTTCAATAGAGACTGTACCAAGTCGGCAATATACTACAATTGCAGCAACTTGCCTGTTATTCTCATTTAAAATTCTCTGTCACCATGTTTCATATCGCATTGCGCGAACATAAAGCGGTCATATCGAAAAAAGAAAGCGAACTATAATCGATGGCAGTACAGCAATCAACATCGAAAACCCGGACCGCGCCATTAATCAGATAGCAATTCCAGCCGCATCCCCCGATAAAGCCGGCAATACCGGAGCGCGCATCCGGCATCAAGCGCCATGCATGGTTACCACACATCAAGTATGATGTATCAAATGTCATGCTTTGGACCCGGCATCAAAGATGCATGAATCAAATGCTCTGTTTCAAGTGCCCTGTTTCAAGCCTCCCGTTTCAAGCGTCATGCGTCATGTTTCAAGCGTCATGCTTCATGCTTCATACATAAGGCCTGCCCTTGCGACATCGGCAATGCCGGACCAACCTGGCAAGACATAAGATATCCTGCAAAAAGAACGCATTATGCCAAGTGCGCGGCAGTGCCGTCATCGCGTCGCCTATAATCGTTGCAGGCAAGCGCTGCCGCTATTCAGCATGGCATTTCCATTCAACCCGATTCAACCTCACCGATCGCAACAATGAAAACCTATGTCATCGGCGATCTGCAAGGCTGTCACCAGCAAACGCTCGCCTTGCTCGATCGCATCGACGCCCAAGCGCATCAGCACGATCTGGCACCGTTCAATATCCTGTTCGCCGGGGATTTGATCAATCGCGGACCGCAATCGCTGGCCACGTTACGCCATGTGCGCGCGCTGGCGCTGGCCCATCCTGGACGCGTCGACAGCGTGCTGGGCAATCATGACTTGCACCTGCTGGCGGTCGCCAACGGCATCCGCCCGCAGCATAAGTGCGATACGCTGACCGAGATCCTGGATGCGCCGGACCGTGCCGACCTGATCGACTGGCTGCGCCATCGGCCACTGGCGATTGAACGCGATGGCCACCTGCTGGTGCATGCCGGCGTGCTGCCGCAATGGAGCGTGCAGCAAACCTTGAGCCTTGCACGGGAAGTGGAAACCATGCTGCGCGGCCCGGATTGGGTCAGTTTCCTGGCCCAGATGTACGGCAACGTGCCCCATGCCTGGGATGACAGCCTGACCGGCTTTGACCGGCTGCGCTGCATCGTCAATGCGCTGACCCGTTTGCGCTTTTGCACACAAGATGGCGTAATGGATTTCGACATGAAGGAAAGCGGCAGCGCAGACCCGCAATCGGGCCTGATGCCGTGGTTCGATGTAGCGGGACGCAAAAGCGCTGGCGACACCATCGTTTTCGGTCATTGGTCGGCGCTCGGATTGACGCTGCGCCCGAACTTGATCGGACTCGATAGCGGTTGCGTATGGGGCGGCCAGTTGTCGGCGGTGTGCCTGCAGCAGCGTACGCTGCTGCAGGTGGCATGCCCGGCATACCAGCAGCCAGCGGGTGCCGCCGGCCGGGCAAAATCACAACAGAAAATCAAAGCGCAAGATTAAGGTGCAACACTACAGCACCAAATTCAAGCGCCAGATTAAACCGCGGTCTTAAATCACGATCTTAAATCACGATCTTGAGCGCGGCAGCGACCGCTGCATGCGACGCTTGCGCAAGATCGCGCCGGTGTGCGCCAGCGGCAGTGATCGGCACCAAAAAAGCCAGCCTGGCCGTGATCGGCCGTCCGCTCAGGATCGCCATCAGGCTGCGGGCAAACGTCATGTCGCCGACGAATTCGACGCTCGCATGCGGGTAGCCTTGCGCATCGACATACGACACGGCAATCGCTTGCACCGGTACCCCGGCATCGATCGCCGCCTCGAACAGATTCGCGTGAAACGGCAACAGCTGGCCCTGGACCGCCGTCGTCCCTTCCGGAAAAAAAGCGATCCGTTCACCGTTCTGCAAGCTGTGCACCAGGCCCTTGAAGATATGGCGCAGGTCGCGCCGCTGACCGCGCGCGATGAACACGGTGCCGGCCTTGTCGGCCAGCCAGCCCAGCATCGGCCAGCCCCGGATCTCGGCCTTGGCCACGAAGCGACAGGGATGCAGCGTGTTGATGACGAAAATATCGAGCCACGACACATGGTTCGACACCACCATTGCGTGCGCCAACGCCTCCCCGGTAGACGCAACGGTGACGCCGCAGATGCGCAGCAAGCTGCGCGACCAGCGCTGGATGTGGCGATTGCGCGCCGCGCTGCCCAGCCATGGAAATACCAGCGCACAAATCGCCATCCCGACAAATACCTGCAAGGTCACGCGCAGCAAACGATACAACAGCAAGGCAGAGGAAGCGATATTCACAGAACTGCGCGCAGCAATGGCAGGATCAGAAGCAGGAGCAGTCATGTTCAGCGCTCATAAGCGACGTGGCCGGCGACGATCGTCGCCTGCACCTGGCCGACCAATTCGTAACCGAGGAAGGGCGTGTGCTTGCCCTGACTGGCCAGCTTCGACGCACTGACGATCCAGCGTGCGGCAGGATCGAACACGCAGATATCGGCCACGCTGCCGGGCGCCAGTTGACCGCAAGGCAGACCAGCCACGCGCGCCGCATCCGACGTGATCTTGGCGATGGCGCGCACAAGGGGACGCACGTTCGGCTCCGCTGCGCCATCTTGATTCACTGCGTAATCGTCGGCCCATTTCAGCGCCAGCGACAACAGCAGTTCGAGGCCGGTGGCGCCGGGCGATGCTTCGCCGAAAGGCAACAGCTTTTCTTCTTCATCAAGCGGCGTGTGATCCGAACACAACGCGTCGATGGTGCCGTCGAACAAGCCACGCCGGATCGCATCGCGGTCGCGCCCACTGCGCAGCGGCGGCGTGAAACGCGCATTCGAATCGAAAAATCCGATGTCGGTATCGATCAGATGGATATGGTGGGCACCGACGTCGCAGGTGACCGGCAAGCCTTCCTGCTTGGCTGCGCGCACCAGGTCCAGCCCGGCGCCGGACGACATCCGGCACAGGTGCACGCGCGCGCCGGAAGCTCGCATCAGCTCGAAGATCGTATGCAGCGCGATCGATTCCGACATCACCGGCACACCGGCCAGGCCGAGGCGCGACGCCAGCGGCCCGCTGTGGGCAATGCCGCCGCGCCCGATGTGCGCATCCTGCGGGCGCAGCCATACCGTGTAGCCGAAAGTGTTGGCGTATTGCATCGCACGCAACAGCACGTTGGTATCTTCGATCGGCACTTCGGCTTGCGAAAAGCCGATGCAACCGGCTTCGGTCAGTTCCGCCATCTCGGTCAGGGCAAGACCTTTCAAGCCGACCGTCAGCGCACCAAGCGGATGCACGTGGGCCTGATTGAGGGTCTTGGCGCGGTGCTTCAGCATTTCGACCAGACCCGGTTCGTCGAGCACCGGTTCGGTGTCGGGCGGGCAGATCAGGCTGGTCACGCCGCCCTGCATCGCCGCCTGCAATTCCGATTCCAGCGTAGCCTTGTATTCATAGCCGGGCTCGCGCAGGCGCGCCGACAGGTCGACGAAACCAGGCGCGACGATCATGCCGGCGCAATCCAATGTGCGGGCGGCAACAAAGCCGGGTGGCATCTGGCCGGGCGGCAGCACGGCCAGCACGCGGCCGGCCTCGATGAATACGTCTTGCAATGCGTCGATGCCATGGGCCGGATCGATCAAATGGCCATTCTTGATATGCAGCTTCATCCCTGGGTTCCCGCTAAAATGCTCATCACTGCCATCCGCACCGCAATGCCGAATGTCACTTGCGGCAAAATTACCGCTTGCGGGCCGTCCGCCACCGCCGAGTCAATTTCGACGCCACGGTTCATCGGCCCCGGATGCATGACGATCGCATCCGGCTTGGCCAGCGCCAGGCGCTCGGGCGTCAAGCCATAGCTCTTGAAAAATTCCTGGGCCGACGGCAGCAGCGCGCCGCTCATGCGTTCGTTTTGCAGGCGCAGCATGATGATCACGTCGACATCCTTCAAGCCCTTGTCGATATCGGTGAAGACGCGCACGCCCATCTGCTCCAGACCGCTCGGCAGCAAGGTACGCGGGCCGATCGCACGCACTTCCGGCACACCCAGCGTCGTCAATGCGTGAATGTCCGAGCGCGCCACCCGGCTGTGCAAAATGTCGCCGACGATGGCGACCGTCAGGTTCGTGAAGTCCTTCTTGTAGTGGCGGATCGTGTACATGTCGAGCAACCCCTGGGTCGGGTGCGCATGGCGCCCGTCGCCGGCATTGACCACATGCACATGCGATTGCCTGGTATTGACCAAATGCTTGGCGATCAGGTACGGCGCCCCGGATTGCGC
>JBLHNV010000137.1:0-7662 GCA_047623125.1 Janthinobacterium sp.
GCGTCAGCGTCAGCGTCAGCGTCAGCGTCAGCGTCAGCAGCAATGCCAGCATGCGGCCTGATCTTGTTAGATCTGATGACATGTCAATCCTTGACTAGCGTGAATTGCATCACGTCGGTATTGCTGGTGCAAAATGCCGCCTCGCAGTAGCACAGATAGAATTCCCAGGTGCGCAAGAAGTGTACATCGAAACCCTGGCGCTCGATAGCCGCCAGTTCAAGCGTGAAACTGTTGCGCCACAGGCGTAGCGTGTGCGCATAGTCGAGACCGAAGCAAAACTCATCGGTGACGCGCAAGCCATGTTCGGCCGCACAGCGGCGAAACTCTTGCGGCGATGGCAGCATGCCGCCGGGAAAAATGTACTGCTGAATGAAGTCGGTGCCCTTGCTATAGCGCTCGAACAAGGCATCGGCGATGACGATGGTCTGGATGCAGGCACGCCCGCCCTTTTTCAGGTTGCTCGCGACGCACTCGAAATAGCTGGACCAGTAGCTCTGACCGACCGCTTCGAACATCTCGATCGACGCGATCGCATCATACTGGCCATGGCTGTCGCGGTAATCGCACAATTGCAGGTCGGCCAGATCGGCCAGACCGGCATCAAGCAGACGCTGCTGCGCATAGTCGAGTTGCTCGGTCGACAGCGTCAAGCCGGTCACATGGACCTGATCGCGCGCCGCCATCTCGGCAAAACCGCCCCAGCCACAGCCAATTTCAAGCACCCGGGCTCCCGGCGCCAGGTCCAGCTGATCCAGGATGCGGCGATATTTTGCCTGCTGGGCCAGCATCAGATTGTCATCTTGCACACCGCTGAACAGGGCGCTCGAGTAACTCATCGAGGGATCCAGCCACAGCTGGTAAAAGCGATTGCCGATGTCGTAATGCGCATGGATGTTTTTCTTGCTGCCGGAACGCGAATTGCGATTCAGGAAATGCTTGGCGCGATACAGCAAACTGCCCCACCAGGTGCCGTAGATCAGCGTTTCGATCGTGCTGCGGTTGCGTATCAACAGTGCGATGAGACCGGGCAAATCGTCAGTTTTCCATTGTCCGGCGATGAAGGTTTCTGCAAATCCGATGTCGCCCGAGCGCAGCGCGGCCGCGCACATGCTCCAATCCTTCAGCTCCAGGCTGATCGGATGGGAACCGTCGCCAAACAGGCGCACGCTGCCGTCGGGCGCTTTCAGCAGCAATGCGCCATGGGTCAAAGCGCTCAACATCTTCAGGATCAAGCGGCCCGATGGCGTGATGCGATCACTAGCGTGAGATGCAGGGGTTTCCAGGGGACGCGTAGCAGCCAGCGATTTTGAACTCATCTTGTCACCTCATTGGTGGGTGGAGCAGGTTTTGAAAAGAGGGGTACGCGCCGCAACCACAAGCGCAGTGCCTGAATATGGATCCTTGCGATGACGCCGAAGCTCATCAATGGATAACGCAGAAAGGCGCTCGCGACCGACCAGTCGGATATCGCCACGGCCTGGCCGGACAAGCTCGTTTCCAGCAACGGCCCCAGATTGTCGTCATAGTCGATGCAGGCCAGATGATATTGCTGCGCCGTGGTGGCACGCATACGATCCGATTTCATGAAGCGGAATCGGTAGCGTCCCTCGACCGGGCAAAACGGCGACACATGGAAAATCTTGCGCGCTTCCAGTTCGCTGCCGTAAGTGATGCCGGCGCTCTTTTCCAGCAAATAGAAATGGTGCTCGCCGAAGGTGTTGCGCACGTCGCACACGACAGCACGCAGCGCGCCGTCGGCACGGTGGCAAAACCAGAACGAAACCGGATTAAACACATAACCGAGCACGCGCGGCATCGTTTGCAGCCAGATTTCACCGTCGGCATCGGGCACACCTTCGGCCTTCAGCAAGCCATCCACCCAGGTCAGCAGCGGCTGGCGACCGTCGCCGTGGTCGCTGTCAAAAAATGACAGCAAATTGAAGCGATTGCGCGAAAACAGACGCGAGGAAAAACCAGTGTGCTGTTGTGCTTTTTGCTGTGCTTGCTGCTGCAGCGCGCGCAGCGGCAAACGGACGAAATAGATGCCGTATTCAAACGCATGCACGACCGGACGCGAGCGCTTGTGCCGCACCAGGCCCAGACACAGCTGCGGTGTGGCAGGTTCAGGCCGCGTCATGCAGGTCCACCGATTCGAGCAACGCTTCTGCTGCGGCCAGGCCGGACTTCAAACCATCTTCGTGAAAGCCATAACCGGTCCAGGCGCCAGCAAACCAGGTTTGCTGCTGCCCTTGGAAACCAGCCAGCCGGCGCTGCGCCGCGATTGCGTCGGTATCGAACACCGGATGCGCATAATCATACGCGCCGATCACGGTGGCCGGATCGGGTTCGTCGATCGGATTGAGCGACACGATGACGGGCTGCGTGAATGGTAATGGCTGCAACTGGTTGATCAGGTAATGCACGCAGACGCGGTCGGTGCCACCAGCCTGACCCTGGTAATTCCAGGCCGACCAGGCCTTGCGCCGTACCGGCAAGCAAGTTGTATCTGTATGCAAAAGTGCACGGTTGGCTTGATAGCGGATGCTGCACAATACCGAGCGCTCGTCGCTGCGCGCGTCAGACAGCAAGGCCAGCGCCTGATCGCTGTGGCAAGCCAGCACGACGCGGTCGAAATGCTCGATGCCGGCCGCACTGTCGATCCGCACCGAACGCGCGCCACCGTCCGGATTGCGCTGTACCGACCGCACCGGGCAGTTCAGGCGCCGCTGCGGAATCGATTGCAACATTTTTTCGACATAGTTGCGCGAGCCACCTTTAACGGTGCGCCATTGCGGCCGGTCATTCACTTGCAGCAAGCCATGGTTGGCGCAAAACCGCACAAAAGTCGACAATGGAAAGGCCAGCATTTGGTCGGACGGACAAGACCAGATGCAAGCGGCCATCGGCAACAGATACCAGCTGCGAAATTCGGTGCCGTAGCGATTGTCATCGAGGAATTTTCCCAGCGAGATCGCCGATATGGTGTCATTCTTGGCCAGCGCGCTGGCCTGACGATTGAAGCGCAAGATATCGCGCACCATGCGCAAGAATGCGGGGCGCAGCAAGTTGCTGCGCTGCGTGAACAGGCTGTCAAGGTTGCCACCGGCCCATTCCAGTACCCGTGCGCCGGGCTTTACCCCGAGCGGCAACTTGACCGAAAATGACATCTCGCTGTCTGCCGTCTCCACCTGCAACTGGTCGAATAATTGGATCAGTTGCGGATAAGTGGCTTGGTTAAAGACCAGAAAGCCGGTATCGACGCCATGCGTGACACCATCCACGGTCACGTCCACCGTATGGCTATGCCCGCCGAAGTAATCGCCCTCTTCGAACAACGTCACATCCTGGCCAGCCCGAGCCAGACGCCACGCACAAGACAAACCGGCGATGCCGGCACCGACTACTGCTATTTTCATGTTTCTCGCCATCAAAAATTTTTCGTCCAGGACAAATGAAATACAATCAGGATAATCTCGTAATAATTGATGTATGTCAACTCAGTGCACGCTATAAAAGACCGTCCTGCAAGACTTGTACGTTGACCAAGCAAGGATCGGATTCACTCAATTCGATCCCTGCATTGAAAGGTGCCAGGGTCGGTGGCACCACGAATCTTTTCCAAATAGGAATAATGTATGATGCAACGCTACTTTCAGCACGCTCTGTACGCCATGACCGGCCACACGTCTTTCAAGCCACTGCGCACCAGATCATCTCATGAGCATTAAACAGCCGCCCGCCCCCAGCAATATCAGCGACGTTGAACGCGACACCGGCCTGGCCAAGGAAACCTTGCGCGTGTGGGAGCGTCGTTACGCCTTCCCGCAACCGCTGCGCGACGCCCAGGGCGAACGCCTGTATCCGGCAGATCAGGTCTTCAAGCTACGCCTGATCAAGCAATTGATGGATCTGGGCTACCGGCCTGGAAAGATGGTACAACACAGCACGCCGGAGTTGCTGGAGTTAAGAGCAAGCACCGGCAATGCCGACCAACAGACGCATGACCCTGCGCTGCAGATGTATCTGGATTTATGCAAGGTGCATCAGATTGACACACTGCGCGATACCTTGTCGCAGGCGCTGCTGGCGATGGGAGTGAAACGTTTCGTGATCGACCTGATCGCCCCGCTGAGCGCGCTGATCGGCACCGCATGGGCGCGCGGCGAACTGGCCGTGTTCGAGGAGCATTTATATACAGAATGTGTGCAGTCGGTGCTGCGCACAGCCATTTTCGCTATCGCGCAACAGCGCGCAGCAAGCGCATTGCGGCCGCGTATCCTGCTGACCACGCTGCCCCAGGAACGTCACGGCCTCGGTTTGCTGATGGCAGAAGCCTTGTACGTCAATGAAGGCGCTCACTGTTTGTCGCTGGGAGTACAAACACCGCTGCAAGATATCGTCGATGCGGCCAGCGCCCAGCGCGCCGATATCGTCGCGCTATCGTTTTCCAGCGCGATGAATCCACGCCAGGCCAGCGACGCATTGAGCATGTTGCGCGCCGCATTGCCGGACACGACACAAATATGGGCCGGTGGCAATTGTTCGGCGCTTGGCAAACGGTTGCCGGCGCTGGTGCGCGTGTTCACGTTAGACGAGATCGGCACCAGCCTGGCCCAATGGCAGAGCCAGGCTGGCACGCCCCTTCTGACGCAGCAATGACAATGTGGCATTCCCTCTGCTGCGGGCCTTGCCTGCAATAGCGTCCTGAGCCTTGCCGCTGCTCTGGTAAAATAGGATTCCCTCGTGCCCGGTGCTGCCGGGTATATGCTTGAAGCCCTCTTTGCCACCCGCCCATGTTCAGTTTCTTCAAGAAAAAACCGCTTGCCCCCGAAGTCAAGCCGGCACCCGTCACTGCGCCAGCCACAATTGTGCCCGAAACGGCGCCCCCGGCGCTGCTCCCTGATGCGTTAGCGGTACCAATACCGGTGGTGCAAGCAGAGCAAAAAAAATCGTGGATGACGCGCCTTAAGGCTGGCTTGTCGAAGACGTCATCGAACCTTTCTTTGCTGTTTGTCGGCGCCAAAATAGGCGATGACTTGTATGAAGAACTCGAAGCGGCATTGCTGATGTCGGACGCCGGCATCGACGCGACGACCTTCCTGCTCAATGCACTGAAGAAAAAAGTCAAGGAAGAAAAATTGGTCGACGCCAGCAGTGTCAAGGTTGCACTGAAAACGCTGTTGATCGACTTGCTGACGCCGCTGCAAAAACCGTTCGAACTCGGTCGCAACAAACCGCTGGTAATGATGATTTCGGGTGTCAACGGCGCCGGCAAGACCACTACCATCGGCAAACTGGCCAAGCATTTGCAGGCCCATGGTCAATCGGTGCTGCTCGCGGCCGGCGATACCTTTCGCGCCGCAGCGCGCGAGCAATTGATGGTCTGGGGCGAACGCAACAACGTCAGCGTCATTTCGCAGGAATCGGGCGACCCGGCGGCAGTCGCGTTCGACGCCGTGCATTCGGCCAAGGCACGCGGACTCGATGTCGTCATCGTCGATACCGCCGGCCGCTTGCCGACCCAGTTGCACCTGATGGAAGAATTAAAGAAAATCAAACGCGTGATCGGCAAGGGCATGGCGGATGCGCCACACGAAACGCTGCTGGTAATCGACGGCAACACCGGCCAGAATGCGTTATCCCAGGTCAAGGCGTTCGACGATGCACTGGGCTTGACCGGCCTCGTCATCACCAAACTCGACGGCACGGCCAAGGGCGGCGTGCTGGCGGCGATCGCCAGAGTCCGGCCGGTGCCCGTGTATTTCATCGGCATCGGGGAAAAAATCGAAGATTTGCAGCCGTTTGTGGCAGCCGAATTCGTCGAAGCCTTGCTTGGATAGGCACCCATGATCGAATTTATCAATGTTTCCAAGCGGTATACACCCGATACGACCGCACTGTCCGACGTCTCGCTGACGGTGGCCAAGGGCGAACTGGTGTTCCTGGCCGGTCCGTCCGGCGCAGGCAAATCGACGCTGCTGAAAATGATCGCCGCGATGGAACGACCGACTGCCGGCAGCGTGATCGTCAATGGCCAGGATATCAGCCGGATCAAGCGCGCCGGATTGCCCTTTCTGCGCCGCAATCTGGGTTTGATTTTTCAGCAGCAGCGTTTGCTCATTGACCGCTCGGTGCTGGCCAACGTGATGCTGCCGCTGCTGGTGACGGGCGCAGCCAAGATCCCGGCCGAGCAGCGCGCGCGCGCCGCGCTGGACAAGGTCGGCTTGCTGGATCGGGCGCTGGCCTTGCCGCTGGCGCTGTCCGGCGGCGAGCAGCAACGCGTGGCGATTGCCCGCGCGATCGTAAACCGGCCGCAAATCATCCTGGCCGATGAACCCACCGCCAACCTCGACCGCGCCAGCGCCAATAAGGTGCTGGACGCGCTGAAGGCATTCCATTCGGTCGGCGTGACTTGCCTGATCTCGACCCACGATGAGCAGGAACTCGAAGGCGCCACGCGCGTGATCCATATTCAGCACGGCCGCATAATCGATGGAGCAAGCACATGAAGAGCTGGCTCAGGCAACACCGTTTCGCACTCGGATCTGCACTGGCGCATTTGCGCAATTCGCCAGGCGGCTTCCTGTTCAATATCATCGTTGTCTCGCTCGCGCTGGCCTTGCCGTTCCTTGGCCTGACGCTGCTCGACAATTTGCAGCCATTGTCGAAACAGCTGTCGGTCAATCCGGAAATCAGCCTGTTCATGCAACAAGATACGCCGCGCGCCAAGGCAGAGGAACTGAAACCTGCATTGCGCGCCATTTTGAATGACAAGAATGCCGGCATCACCTTCATCGCACGCGAACAAGCGCTCGCTGCGCTCAAGGACAAGAGCGGCCTGGCCGATGTGCTGGCTACTCTGGGCCAAAACCCCTTGCCGGACAGTTATGTACTGACGCTCGATGCCTTCAAGAACAACGCCGATGCCGGCAATATCGATAGCATTGCCGAGCGATTACGCGCCCTGCCCGGCGTCGATACGGTGCAAGTCGACTCGGCCTGGGTCAAGCGACTGGCAGCCTTGCTGGCCGTGTTGCGACTGGCGCTGTTGTTGCTTGCCATCACGCTGGGGACGGTTGTCATTGCCGTCATCTTCAACACGATCCGGCTGCAGGTGCTGACCCAGCGCGATGAAATCAGCGTTTCCAAGCTGATCGGCGCCACCGACACCTTCATTCACCGTCCTTTCTATTACACCGGTGCGCTGCTCGGTTTGTGCGCGGGGGCCGTCGCGCTGATCGGCGTGGCCATCACGCTCGGTCCGCTGAACGCGGCCATCGCGCAATTTGCCAGCCTGTATGGCTCGCAATTTCAGCTGGTCGCGCTGGCACCGCTGCCGATGGCAGCGTTGTTAGCGCTCAGTGCCGGCCTGGGCTTGACCGGCGCAGTGCTGTCGGTGCAGCGCCACCTGGCGCGCCTGAACTGAATCTGATCTACGTTCGTTACCGCACCGAAAACCTCAGGCGCATGCTTTAGTATGGCCTGGTTGGCTGGTATGTTGCGACCCAGCCCAAGCATCGATATTGAATGTGACACACATCAAACAAGTACCTGCTTTCGCAGTCGCGCTGCACTTGCAAAAGAGCGATTCGCTACAATCGATCCATTGCATATCCAGTTCTGTCGAGTTCGGTATCTGCCCGGCTTCACTATCGCGGTCAT
>JBLHNV010000138.1:0-7650 GCA_047623125.1 Janthinobacterium sp.
GCTGCGTGGGGTGAGTCTGCCTTGCCTGGCGCCCATAGCGAGGGCCGCCTTGAAAGCATATACAAAACGCTGCTTCACTTATTTGCAAGCTTGGAAAGCGTCGATTGCCGGCACTGCGGGCATGGACGACGACGTCAAAGACGACCTGCCGTTGCGCGCTGAATTGTTCAGCGTCTTGCAAATGGCAGCCCACGGCAAGGCGCTGGCCGCGACGCACCAGTTGAGCCAGCGCTGCGGGCGCGACCATTTGCTGGCGCGGCTGGCGCAAAACGCCGAGCATATCGCTACCACGTGCAAGGAGTTGACCAATGCCGTCAAGTCGGGTGGTCAGGTCACGCCCGCTGCGGAATGGTTGCTGGACAATTTCTATCTGATCGACGAGCAAATCCGCACCGCCAAAAGGCACTTGCCGCGCGATTACAGCAAGCAGTTGCCCCGCCTTGGCAATGGCACATCCCAGGGCCGCACGCGGGTTTACCAAATTGCGCTGGAAATCATTTCACACGGCGATGGCCGGATCGATCCGGAAAGCCTGAGCCGGTTTGTCCATGCCTACCAGCAAGTGGCCGCATTGACGCTGGGTGAATTGTGGGCGATCCCGATCATGCTGCGCCTGGCACTGATTGAAAACTTGCGGCGCTCGGCGGTGCAAGTAGCAGATAACCGCAGGCAGCGCGATCTGGCCAATACCTGGTCCAACCAGATGACCGAGATTGCCGAGACCAATCCGAGCGGCGTGATCTTGCTGGTGGCGGACATGGCGCGCTCGAATCCGCCCTTGACCAGTGTCTTCGTGGCTGAACTGACACGTCGTCTGCAAGGGCGCGGCCCTGCGCTGACGCTGGCCTTGTCCTGGCTGACGCATCGGCTGGCCGAATGCGGACTGACCGTCGAACAGCAAATCCAGGTCGAGATCCAGCAACAAGCGATTGAGCAAGTATCGATCAGCAATAGCATCGGCAGCCTGCGTATTCTGAGTACGATGGATTGGCAGAAATTCGTCGAAACCATCAGCGCGGTCGAGCAGACGCTGCGGCGCGATCCGGCAGCGATCTATGACAAGATGGATTTCGCCACCCGCGACCAGTATCGGCACGTGATCGAGCGCATCGCCAGGCATTGCTGCTATTCCGAAGAGCAGGTGGCCGAACACGCGCTGCAACTGGCGCAAACCGAGCGCGCCGACAGCGCTCCCGGGCAAGACCATGTCGGCTTCTATCTGATCGGGCGTGGCGTTCTGGCGCTGGAAAAACAACTGTGCACACGGCTGCCTGTCATGGCGGCGCTGCGCAAGAGCGTGCGCGCCGCGCCTTTGAGTACGTATCTGGGCGCCACTGCACTGCTGACCTGTGCGCTCAGCGCGTTCTTGCTGGCGCACGCGTTGCAAGACGGTGCTGATGGATGGATGCTGGCCGTGCTGGTCGTCATCGTGTTGTCCGGCAGCAGCGCGCTGGCGCTGGCGCTGGTGAACTGGCTGGCGACGATGGTCACGATGCCGCATCCGTTGCCGCGGATGGATTTCACGACGGGCATCCCGATTGATGCGCGCGCGCTGGTGGCGGTGCCTGCGCTCATTTACAGTAAGGAAAACGTCGCCCAACTGTGCGAGCAGATCGAGGTGCGTTACCTCGCCAACCGCGATCCGAATCTGCTTTTTTGCCTGTTGACCGATTGCACCGATGCCGATGCTGAAGTGCTGCCGCAAGACGCGGCGCTGTTGCAGCAAGCATCAGACAGCATCGCCCGGCTCAATCAAAAATACGGCTGCCAGCGTGACCGTGCGGTGTCCGAACTGGCACAACCTTTGTCTCAGCCTTTCTTGCTGTTGCACCGGCCGCGCATGTGGAATGCCCGGCAGCAAGTATGGATGGGGTACGAGCGTAAACGCGGCAAATTGTGCGATCTGAACCACTTCTTGCGTGGTGGCGCGCGCGCGGCATTCTCGCTGGTGGTGGGCGATACCAGCAGCCTGGCCAGCATCAAATACGTGATTACGCTCGATGTCGACACGCAATTACCGCGCGATGCGGCGCGCCATTTTGTCGCGACGATGAGACATCCGCTGAACCAGCCGCAGCTCGATCCAGCGCGGCGCCGGGTCGTTTCCGGCCATGGCATCTTGCAGCCGCGGGTGGCGGTCAATCTGCCCAGCAAGGACGCGTCGCTGTATGAGAAGTTGTGTAGTGGCGAGCCCGGCATCGATCCTTACACGCGCACCGTATCCGATGTGTATCAGGATGTATTCGATGAAGGTTCGTTCATAGGCAAAGGCATTTACGATGTCGATGTGTTCCTGCAAGTGCTGGGCGAGCGCTTGCCCGAGAACCTGATCCTCAGCCACGACTTGCTCGAAGGTTGCTATCTGCGCGCCGGTTTGCTAAACGACATTCAGTTGTACGAACAGACGCCGCCGCGCTATAACGTCGACATCAGCCGGCGCCAGCGCTGGATACGCGGCGACTGGCAATTGATCGCATGGCTATCGCCTCTGGTGCCTGGTCCGGACGGCAAGCGCGAGTCCAATCCGCTGACGGCGCTGTCGCGCTGGAAGCTGTTCGACAACCTGCGCCGCAGTCTGACAGCGCCGGGGTTGACGCTGCTGCTGCTGCTGGGCTGGAGTGTCTTGCAACAAGCCGGGTTCTGGACTTGTGCGGTGCTCGCGATATTGTTCGGGCCGGCGCTGCTTGCCGGGCTGTTCGACTTGCTCAACAAGCCGGGCGAAATCTTGTGGCGCCAGCATCTGGCCGCTGCGTTGCATCGTTTGCGCCTGCAAATGGCGCACGCGCTGCTGACGCTGACATTCCTGCCTTACGAAGCCTGGTTCAGTCTTGACGCGATCGTGCGCGCGCTGTGGCGCATGGGGGTGTCGCACCGGCACTTGCTGGAATGGCGCGCCTCTGCCCTGTGCAGCAGCGGCACCAGCGCAGCATGCAACTGGCGCGCCATGTGGCTCTCGCCGGTGCTGGCCGTATCAGCAGCAGCCGGTTTGATCGCATGGCACCCGGAGGCACTGGTCGCCGCCGGCGCCATCTTGCTGTTGTGGTGCGTGGCACCGGCCATTGCCTGGTGGATCAGCCGGCCGATCGTATCCGTCGAAGTCAAGCTGACGGCAGGGCAAATCTGGTTCTTGCATGCGCTGGCGCGCAAGACCTGGGCTTTTTTCGATACCTACGTCATCGCCGACGACAACTGGCTGCCACCCGACAACATGCAGGAACATCCGGCGCATGTCGTCGCGCACCGCACATCGCCGACCAACATCGGGCTGGCGCTGCTGGCCAACCTGACGGCCCACGATTTCGGCTACATCACCGGCGGCGAGTTGGTCGTGCGGACCGAAAATACGCTGCGCACGATGGCCCGTCTGGAACGCCACGAAGGCCACTTCTACAATTGGTATGACACGCAAACGCTGATGCCTTTGCACCCGGCTTACATTTCGACCGTCGATAGCGGCAATCTGGCCGGTCATCTGCTGACCTTGCAGCCGGGTTTGCTGGCGCTGTACGACCAGGCGATCGTGACACCGCAGATCCTCGCCGGCATCGCCGTCACCTGCTCCGTGATGCAGGAATTTACCGCCGCGCAAGGGAGTGCCGCGCGCGCCGCGCTGGACCGGATGCAAAGCGAGAGCGACAGCGCATGCGCGCAAGTGGCGCCCGATTTATTGCAGTTGCACGCCTGTCTGATGCGCCTGACCGCAGCGGCCGACGCGCTGCTGTCGACCGTGCTGCCGCCTGCTGATCCGGCGCTGCAGATGTGGGCCGCAGCGCTGGCCAGACAATGTCACGCCGCGCTGGCGGAATTGATCGCGCTTGCGCCGTGGGCCGAGCGGGCGCCCGCCGCCTTGTTGGATACTGGCCTGGCGCGCATCCCGACGCTGCGCGAACTGGCCAATTTCCAGCCACCTGCCGGAGCGCAGTCGGATCTGGCGCCCGATGAACATGCGCGCCAGCAGACGCTGGCCGCACTGGTCATTGCCGGGCGCAGCAATGCTTGCGCGCGCATGGCATTGATCGCGCAACTGGCCGAGCAGGCCCACGGTTACGCGCAGATGGAATATCGCTTTTTGTACAATCCGATCACCAAATTGCTCTCGATCGGCTACAACCTCAGCGAGCGCCATCTCGATGTCGCCTGTTACGATTTGCTGGCATCGGAAGTGCGGTTGTGCAGCTTCGTCACGATCGCGCAAGGCCAGTTGCCGCAAGAGCATTGGTTTGCGCTCGGTCGCCAGCTGTGCTCCGTGGCCGGCCAGCCAGTCTTGCTGTCATGGAGTGGCTCGTTGTTCGAGTACCTGATGCCGCTGTTGGTAATGCCGAATTATCCGAATACCTTGCTCGACCAAACCTATGGCGCGGCGGTCGATGCCCAGATCGATTACGGCAAGCGGCGCAAGGTGCCATGGGGGATTTCCGAATCCGGCTACAACGCCGTCGATGCCAACCTCAATTATCAATACCGCGGCTTCGGCGTGCCGGGCCTGGGCTTGAAGCGCGGCCTGGTCGACGATCTGGTAGTGGCGCCGTATGCGAGCATGCTGGGCTTGATGGTGCGTCCGGACGAGGCTTGCCAAAATTTGCAGCGCATGCATGAGGCCGGCTTCATGGGCCAATATGGATTTTACGAAGCCATCGATTACACGCCGGCGCGGATGCCGCGCGGCCAGTCCCACGTGCTGATCCGTTCCTTCATGGCGCACCATCAGGCGATGGGCTTTCTGGCCATCAGTTACCTGCTGAACCAGCGGCCGATGCAGCGCCGCTTCGAGTCCGACCCGCTGCTGCAATCGGCGTTGCTGGTGCTGGCGGAGCGCGTGCCGACAGCGGGCGCTTTCTATTCGCATACCGACGAGATTGCCGCGCTGCACAGTGCAGCACAGCAGGCGGCGATGCCGATGCGGGTCCTGACCGACGCCAACAGCGCGATGCCCGAGACGCAGCTGCTGTCGAACGGGCGCTATCACGTGATGGTGACGAATGCAGGCGGCAGCTACAGCCGCTGGAAAGACCTGGATGTCACACGCTGGCGCCCCGACAGCACGCGGGATAACTGGGGCAATTTTTGCTACGTACGCGACCTGGACGATGGCAGTTTCTGGTCCACCACTTATCAGCCGACCCTGGTCGCACCGGAAAAATATGAAGTGATCTTTTCAGAAGGGCGCGCCGAGTTCCGCCGTACTGACAAGGAACTCGATCTGCATACCGAGGTCGTGGTCTCGCCGGAAGACGATATCGAATTGCGGCGCACCCGCATTACCAACAAATCGTCGCGCCGCCGCAGCATCGAATTGACCAGTTTTTCCGAAGTCGTGATGGCGCCGGCGGCGGCTGACGCTGCCCATCCTGCGTTTAGCAAGCTGTTCGTCCAGACCGAGATCTTGCACGCCGAAAGGGCCATCCTGTGCACCCGCCGGCCGCGCTCGGAAGGCGAGCATCCGCCCTTTATGCTGCACCTGATGACGCTCAATGATGCCGTCGTCGAACAGGTGTCGTTCGAGACCGACCGTGCGCAATTCATCGGCCGCGGCAACACCGCGCAGGCACCGCGTGCGCTGCAAGACCGGCTGCCGCTGGCCGGACTCGATGCGGCAGTGCTTGATGCGGTGGTGGCGATCCGCTATCGCATCACGCTCGAACCGGACCAGGTCGCCACCTTCGATATCGTGACCGGGATGGCCAATACGCGCAAACTCGCGTTGCATCTGATCGCCAAATACCAGGATCGCCATTTGGCCGAGCGCGTGCTTGAACTGGCCTGGAGCCACAGCCAAGTGGTGTTGCGTCAGCTCAATGCGAGCGAAACCGATGCCCAGTTGTACGGCCGCCTGGCCAACACCGTCATTTATCCGAACGCGCTGCTGCGCGCCGAAGCGGCGATCCTGATCAAGAACCAGCGCGGCCAGTCGGGCCTGTGGGCGTATGCGATTTCGGGCGATCTGCCGATCGTGCTGCTGCAGATCCGGGATCCGGCCAACATCGAACTGGTGCGCCAGATGGTGCAGGCGCACGCTTACTGGCGCCTCAAGGGATTGGCGGTCGACTTGGTGATCTGGTACGAAGATCTGTCCGGCTACCGCCAGGCCTTGCACGACCAGATCATGGCGCTGATCGCTTCCGGCTCCGATGCCCTGGCGATCGACCGGCCCGGTGGCATCTTCGTGCGTCTGGCTGACCAGATTGCCAATGAAGACCGGATCTTGCTGCAATCGGTGGCGCGCGCCGTCATTTCGGACAGCCGCGGCACGCTCGATGCGCAAGTGCGGCTCGCCGATCCGGCGCCGCTGCGCATGCCAGCGCTGATTCCGGATCTGCGCTACGAGCATGCGGATGTTGCGCCAGCGGCGGCGCGCGGATTGATAGAAGACAATGGGCTGGGTGGCTTCACGCCGGACGGGCGCGAATACGTGATCACGACTTCCAGCGCCCAGCGCACCCCCGCGCCGTGGTCGAATGTGCTCGCTAATGCGCAGTTCGGCAGTGTGATTTCGGAGAGCGGGCAAGCCTACACCTGGAATGAAAATGCCCATGAGTTCCGGCTCACGCCGTGGCATAACGATCCGGTGTCCGACAGCGGCGGTGAAGTGTTTTATCTGCGCGACGAACAAAGCGGCCAGTTCTGGTCGCCGACGGCGTTGCCGGCGCGTGGCCACGGCGATTATGTGACGCGGCACGGCTTCGGCTACAGTGTGTTCGAGCATAGCGAACTGGGCATCGGTTCCACCTTATGGACCTATGTGGCGTTGGACGCGGCGATCAAATACTCGGTGCTCACGGTGCGCAATGAATCGAATGTGGCGCGCCGTCTGTCAGTTACCGGTTATGTCGAATGGGTGCTGGGCGACATGCGTTCGACATCGGGCATGCATGTGATCACCGAAGTCGACCCCGTCAGCGGCGCACTGTTTGCCAAGAATGCCTACAACACCGAATTCCCGGGCCGGGTTGCTTTTTTCAATGCCGACGCGACGATCCGCTCGGTGACTGCCGACCGCGGCGAATTTATCGGCCGCAATGGCAGCCTGGCCAATCCGGCAGCGCTGCATCGGGTGCGCCTGTCAGGCAAGGTCGGCGCCGGACTCGACGCCTGTTGCGCGATCATGGTGCCATTCGACCTGCTGCCGGGCCAGGAACGCAAGATTGTCTTCATGCTCGGTGTCAGTGGCCGGCGCAGTGCCGATGCCAGCAATATGGTACAGCGTTGCCAGGGCACGCAGGCCGCCGGGCACGCGCTCGATCTGGTGCACCGGCATTGGGACGACCTGCTGGGCGCGGTGCAGATCGAAACCCCCGATGCCAAGCTCGACGTGATCGCCAATGGCTGGCTGATGTACCAGACCATCGCATGCCGGCTGTGGGCGCGCAGCGGCTATTACCAGTCCGGCGGCGCCTATGGCTTTCGCGATCAGCTGCAAGATGCAATGGCCATGGTTCACACCGCGCCGCAGTTGCTGCGCCAGCACTTGCTGCTGTGCGCGGGCCACCAGTTCGTCGAAGGCGACGTGCTGCACTGGTGGCATCCGCCGTCCGAGCGCGGCGTGCGTACCCATTGTTCCGACGATTATCTGTGGCTGCCGCTGGCGACTTGTCGCTACATCAGCAGCACTGGCGACTGGTCCGTGCTGGCCGAGTCGGCGCCGTTCCTGGA
>JBLHNV010000139.1:0-7650 GCA_047623125.1 Janthinobacterium sp.
GCGCTGCGCGCAGTACGGGAGGATAATTGATGCATTCAATAAAGAGACGCCGATTGAACATACACGCCGCCTTGAAGGCAAAGATACAACACATGCTGACGATCCCGGTTCCGAGTCTGATTCTGAGTCTGAGTCTGAGTCTGAGTCTGAGTCTGAGTCTGGCCTTGCCGGCAGCGCAAGCCGATGCGATCAGTTTCGAACCGGTCACCCCGCTGGCACCGGGGCAAGTGCTGGACCTGCCGCATGACTTCGGCGCCCATCCCGACTTCAAGACCGAATGGTGGTATGCCACCGGATGGCTGACGACACAAGATGGCAAGTCGCTTGGCTATCAAGTCACGTTCTTTCGCTCTGCGACCGGGCACGACCGGGACAATCCCAGCGCTTTCGCGCCGACCCAGATCATCATCGGCCATGCCGCCTTGTCCGATACGGCCGAAGGCAAGTTGCTGCATGAACAAAAAAACGCGCGTGCAGGATTTGGCCTGGCCTATGCCAAGGTGGGCAATACCGACTTGAAACTGGACGATTGGCGCATGCAGCGCGGGCTTGATGGCAGTTATACGATCACGCTGGCCACGCCTGATTTTTCACTGGCGCTGCGCCTGAAGCCGACCCAGCCAGTGCTGTTGCAGGGCGAACGCGGCTACTCACGCAAGGGAACCGGGGCGCAACAGGCAAGTTATTACTACAGCGAACCACAGCTCGCTACCAGCGGCAGCGTGACGCGCAAAGGCAAGCCGGCGCAACGCGTCACAGGCACCACCTGGCTCGATCATGAATGGTCCAGCCAGGCGCTGGCGCCGGATGCGGCCGGATGGGACTGGGTCGGCGCCAACCTCGACAATGGCAGCGCGCTGATGGCCTTCCAGGTTCGCAGCAAAACAGGTGCTAAAATCTGGGCCCATGCCACCTTGCGCGATGTTGCCGGCAAGGTCACGCAATACACACCGCAGCAAGTGAGCTTTACGCCGCAAGCCTGGTGGCGCTCGCCGCGCACGCAGGTGCGCTACCCGGTCTCGACGCTGCTGCGCACCGGCAGTACGGCGTGGCTGATCAAGCCGATGCAAGACGATCAGGAACTCGATGCCCGGCGCACAACCGGCGCTTTGTACTGGGAAGGCGCGGTGACGATCGAGCGCGATGGCGTCCCCGCCGGTCGCGCTTATCTGGAACTGACCGGTTATGATGTACCGATCGCATTATGAACAGGCATGAAAGAATAACAAAACAACCCGACAGAGCCACCACAGAACGCGATAGTCAGTCACAGAACGCGATAGCAAATAATAGAAATCGATAGAATTTAATAGAACCGAACTGCCCACCATGACCAATAGCGCCACCAACAATACCCGCAGCAGCAACGATAGCAAGCAGCAGCATACGTCAGCGCAATCCGAGGCAAAATCCGGCGCCAGATCCGGCGCCGGCGCAAAACCGGAGAAAGACAGCCGCAAGGGCAGCATGTCATCCTTCAAGGGCTTGCTGCCCTTTCTGCGCCCCTACACGCGTCAGTTCGCGCTGGCCGGCGTCGCGCTGGTGGTGGCGGCCGCTTCCACGTTGGCGATCCCCTACGCTTTCAAGCAAATGATCGACCTTGGCTTCGGCGCCTCGGCCGGTACCAAGGGCATCAAGCATGTGGATCTGGTCTTCCTGGCGCTGTTCGGCGTCGCGTCGATCCTGGCGCTGGCCACGGCAGCGCGCTTTTACATCGTATCGTGGCTCGGGGAACGCGTCACAGCCGACATCCGCAGCGCAGTCTACGGCCACGTGGTGACGCAAAGTCCCGAATTTTTCGAGACCACGCAAACCGGCGAGGTGCTGTCGCGCATCACGACCGACACCACGCTGATCCAGTCCGTCGTCGGCACCAGCATTTCAATGGCACTGCGCAACGTGCTGCTGTTTATCGGTGGCCTGGCAATGCTGTTCATCACCAGCCCCAAGCTGTCAGGCATCATCATTGGCTTGCTGGTACTGGTCGTGGTGCCGATCGTCGTCTTCGGGCGCCGCGTGCGCAAACTGTCGCGCGACTCGCAAGACCGGATCGCCGACGCGTCGGCGATGGCGGGCGAAATCCTGAACGCGATGCCGACCGTGCAATCGTTTACGCATGAAAAGATCGAAGCGGCCCGCTTCAAAGCATCGGTCGAAGGCGCATTCCAAACTGCAATGCGACGCATCCGCGCCCGGGCCTTGCTGACCGTGATCGCCATCTTGCTGATATTCGGCACCATCGTGTTCGTATTGTGGCTGGGCGCCCATGCGGTGATCGAAGGCACGATGACCGGCGGCGATCTGGGCCAGTTCATCCTGTATGCCGCCATTGTGGCCGGTGCCATCGGCGCCTTGTCGGAAGTGATGGGCGAAGCGCTGCGCGCCGCTGGCGCCACCGAGCGCTTGCTCGAATTGATGGCGGTGAAATCAACCATATTGTCGCCATCGACCCCGCTGCCGCTGCCGCCGCGCGCCGTCGCCGGCGCCGCATTGAGCCTCAACGATGTCACCTTCTCTTACCCGTCACGCCCTGATACTGAAGCACTGGCCAATTTATCGCTCAATATCCGCGCCGGCGAGACGATCGCCATCGTCGGACCGTCCGGCGCCGGCAAGACCACGCTGTTCCAGTTGTTCCTGCGCTTCTACGATCCGCACCAGGGCAGCATCACGCTCGATGGCGTCGATACCAAGCAACTGGACCTGCATACGCTGCGCAACGCAATCGGCATCGTGCCGCAAGATACGGTCATTTTCTCGGCCAATGCGATGGAAAACATTCGCTACGGCCGCTTCGACGCCAGCGATGAAGAAGTAATCGCAGCGGCCAAGCTCGCCGCGGCCCATGAATTCATCGAAAAGCTGCCGCAAGGTTACCAATCGTTCCTCGGTGAACGCGGCGTGCGGCTATCGGGCGGCCAGCGCCAGCGCATCGCGATCGCGCGCGCCTTGCTGAAAAATCCGCCGCTGCTGCTACTGGACGAGGCGACCAGTGCGCTCGATGCCGAATCCGAGCGCCTGGTGCAAAAAGCGCTGGAAGCGGCGATGGTCGGACGCACCACCGTCATCATCGCGCACCGCCTGGCCACCGTGCAGCGCGCCGACCGCATCATCGTCATGGAAGATGGCCAGATCGTCGAAACGGGCACCCACGCATCACTGGTGTCGCTCGGCGGCATTTATGCCAACCTCGCAGCATTGCAATTCCACCCGGTGCACGTAATGCATTGATGTATTGACAGATTGAACCTGCAGCGCTTGAAAGAAAGCGCTTTTACTAAATACGCTCACCGTTTTGGAAAACCATGGATAAGCAATACCTCGGCTTGCTGGACGACATATTGTCGAACGGCGTGCAAAAAGGCGACCGCACCGGGACCGGCACGCGGTCGGTGTTCGGCCGCATGTATCGCCACGATCTCAGCACCGGTTTTCCGCTGCTGACGACCAAGAAGCTGCACATGAAGTCGATTCTGCATGAATTGTTGTGGTTTCTGCGCGGCGATACCAACATCGCCTACCTGCTTGAGCATGGCGTGTCGATCTGGAATGAATGGGCCACCCCTGAAGGCGACCTGGGCCCGGTCTACGGCGCGCAGTGGCGCGCATGGCAAGGTGCCGATGGCGTCGCCATCGACCAGGTAGCAAGGCTGATCGAGGGTATCCGCAGCAATCCGAACAGCCGGCGCCACATCATCAATGCATGGAACGTCGCCTATTTGCCCGATGAGTCACGCTCGCCGGAAGCGAATGCGGCCGCAGGCAAGATGGCGCTGCCGCCATGCCACGTGATGTACCAATTCTATGTCGCCAACGGCAAGCTCAGTTGCATGCTGACCCAGCGCTCGGCCGATTGTTTCCTCGGCGTGCCTTTCAATGCAGCGTCGCTGGCCTTTTTGACGCACATGGTGGCGCAACAGTGCGACCTGGAAGCGGGCGATATCGTGCACTCGTTCGGCGACTTGCACCTGTATTCGAATCATCTGGAGCAAGCCAGGCTGCAACTGACGCGGCAACCGCGCGCGCTGCCAAAGTTGACCATCTTGCGCCGGCCCGAGTCGATCTTCGACTACCGTTTTGAAGATTTCGAGATCGCTGGCTACGACCCGCATCCGGGCATCGCGGCACCGATCGCGAAATAACGCACGCGCCGGCCTGCCCCGCCAAAGCGCCGCAGGCAGCAAGGACTGCGGCGGGCGAACAACCGCAAATGAACAAATGCGCAAATGGAGTGGCGCTGCGATTAAGGAATATCAACCCGGTAAAGAGTCGCTGCGGTACTTTTGAAAAACTGCGCAGTAACACCATCGATATCCCAAGGCGCAGACAACCATCTCGCGGAGGGACTCTTGTTTGCACAAAACCGACTAGTCGCCTGGATGTCAGACATACGTGATCAGATCGCGCTGCCCTTGCGCATCGAATTGTGGAATGGCCAAACCATCGATTTCTCTTCCGACACGCCAAGCGTGACGATACGTTTGCCGAGCGCATCGGCCGCCCGCTATCTGCTGACGCCGTCGCTGGCCAACCTGGGCAGCGCCTATGTCGAAGGGGCGATCGAAGTCAAGGGTGCCGCGCGCGACATGATCGCGATCGTGAACGTATTGGCGCGCACCACGTTGACAGTGGAAGGCCGCTTCACCCGCATGGCGCGCGGCATGCTGCATGGCACGAAACATGACCGGCGTTCGGACGCGGCGGCGATACGCTATCACTACGACGTCTCGAACGAATTTTATGCCCAATTCCTGGATCCGAATCTGGTTTATTCCTGCGCCTATTTCGAGCATGGCGATGAAACACTGGCCGCAGCGCAGACCAAGAAAATCGATCACATCCTGAAAAAAATCCGGCTGCAGCCTGGCCAGAGCTTGCTCGACATCGGCTGCGGCTGGGGTGCGCTGCTGCTGCGCGCGGCAACATGCTACGGCGCCCGCTGCGTCGGCGTGACCTTGTCGGAAAACCAGTACGCGCTGGCGCGCGAGCGCGTCGCGCGCGCCGGCCTGGAAGATCAGATCGAGATCCGGCTGCAAGACTACCGTGAAGTCACCGGCCAGTTTGACCGCATCACCAGCGTGGGCATGTTCGAGCATGTCGGAGTCAAGAATTTGCCAGCTTATTTTTCAGCCATCAACACCCTGCTGGCGCCCGACGGACTGGCAATGAACCATGGCATCACGTCGACCGACCCGGACGGACTCGAAACGCTTTACGGCGCCGGCGAATTCATCAGTCGCTACGTGTTTCCGCAAGGCGAACTGGCGCATGTCGGCCAGGTCCTGAAGGCGATGCAGCAAGGCGCGCTGGAAGTCATCGATGTCGAAAACCTGCGCCGCCATTACGCCAGGACCTGCGCCCTGTGGCTTGACAATTTCGAAGCCAACCAGGTCGCCATCGGCCGCCTCGCGGGCGACAAGCGCTACCGGATCTGGCATGTGTATCTGGCCGGCTGCAGCTATGCGTTCGAGCAAGATTCGATCAGCCTGTATCAAATTGTCTGCGGCAAGGCTGGCCGCCCCGCGCAAGCGCTGCCATGGTCGCGCAACGCCATCTATGCAGCGCCAGCGACCTGACACCGCGCTTGAGCGCGATGCGCGTAATATGTCCGATTCGAGGCACCGGCACTACTGGCGCCATCGAATCGTCCTTCTATGAGCGCAGCGAGTGCAGCCGAACCGGTCACGCCAGCGCCTTGCTGAGCGCACCATCGGTGCCACCATGAGTTCAGCAAAGCCGGACCCGGCACCATCGGAAACCGTCTCTTTATTTCCATTGACCGGTTTTGAGATGACAGCGCCATGTGATGCTACGGCCAGATAATGTTGCTGACAGATAAATGACCGATAATAGCGAACGCGATGGCGAACCCGATGACGAACGTGGTGGCGAACGCAGCGCTGCTTGTGCTTCATGCCAGATAGTGTTGCCTGATTGATACTGCAAATATTGCATATTACGCCAGGTACGCTGTTCCCGGATTGATATTACCTGCCAGACTTTTTTCCCGACTAATTGCCCGATTAATGACCTGATTTCTCATGACACAACTGACCATCATCGTCGCGACCGACGCCGCGCGCGGCATCGGCATCAAAAATACGCTGCCTTGGCGCTTGCCCGAAGATATGGCGCATTTCAAGCGACTCACGACGGGCCACCCTATTATCATGGGCCGCAAGACTTTCGACTCGATCGGAAAAGCACTGCCGAACCGGCGCAATATCGTCATCACGCGCAATCTTGACTGGCGCTGCGATGGCGTCGAAACAGCGGCCTCGCTGGAGCAGGCGATCGCACTGGTGGGTCAGGATGCTGCCTTCATTATCGGTGGTGCGCAGATCTACGCTGAAGCAATTCACTGCGCCGACCAGATCATCATCACGGAAATAGCGGCGACCTTCGATTGCGACGCTTTTTTTCCCGAACCGGACCCTGCCACATGGCAACAGAGCGCGCGCGCAGCGTATCATTCGGACTTGAATAATTTTGATTACGCCTTCATCACGCTGCGCCGTAAAACGGCTCTGGCTTAACCCCAAAGAAAGATAGAACCATGTCAGCAGACGGCTTTCACGTCCACGGCCCGCACGACCATGCAGTTGAACACGTAGCACACAGCACTGATCAGTTTTCCAGCAGAATCGCCGTCATGACAGCCATCATGGCCACCGTCGGTGCCATGTTTGGCTACCAGGGCGGCGCCACACAAAACGACGCGGCGCTGGCCAAGAACAATGCAGCGATCGAAAAGACCGAAGCGGCCAACCGCTGGAATTACTACCAGGCCAAGTCCAACAAGCAAAACCTGGCCGAAATGGCGATGACGCTGCCCGGTGCCAACACCGAGAAGTACAAGGCCGACGTGGCCCGCTACCAGCGCGAAAAAGACGACATCAAGAAAGATGCCGAAAAATGGGAAGCTTCCTCGCGCCAGTGGAATGACAAGTCGGATCAGGCCATGCACCAGCACCACCAATGGGCGCTGGCCACGACCGCCGAGCAAATTGCCATATCGCTGGCCGCCATCACGCTGCTGACGCGCAAGAAATGGTTGCAATATGCCGCCTACGGCATGGCTGGCATCGGTCTCGCGCTCGGTGTTCTAGCCTGGCTGCACCTGGATCCGATAGCGGCCGTGATGGTGGCACTCGGTGGCGCTACCGCAGTACACTGATCGATTGCGCATTCGACGATCAATTTTACGCTTAACCAAGTCGCCGACGCACGTTGCCGGTGACACTGCATTTTGGAGAACCCCATGAAATTTCGCTTTCCCATCGTCATCATCGACGAGGATTTCCGCTCTGAAAACACATCCGGCCTGGGCATACGCGCGCTGGCTGAAGCGATGGAAAAGGAAGGCATGGAAGTGCTGGGCGTGACCAGTTATGGCGATCTGTCCCAGTTTGCGCAGCAACAATCGCGCGCATCGGCCTTCGTTCTGTCGATCGACGACGAGGAATTCGGCTCCGGCAGCGTCGAAGAAACCGACCACGCGCTGAAATCGCTGCGCGCCTTCGTCCAGGAAATCCGCCACAAGAATGACGACATCCCGATTTACCTGTACGGTGAAACGCGCACTTCGCGCCACATCCCGAACGATATCTTGCGCGAGTTGCACGGCTTCATCCACATGTTCGAAGACAC
>JBLHNV010000140.1:0-7621 GCA_047623125.1 Janthinobacterium sp.
CATGCCCTGGCCCGATTGCGCTGTGCAGCGCAGTTTCAGCGGCATTTTCGTGCGCAGATTCTTCAGCAACTTCGTCAGCAACTTCGTCAGCAACTTCGTCAGCATTTTCATCATTTCTCGCCTTTCGCATCAAACCCAACTACCCCGCGTCGGAAAACCCATCATATGAGCCACTGATGAGTCCGGATTAAGCGAAGTCAAACGCGCTTGCATACGGTTTGACGCAAAACAGCGGCCACGCTTGAGGGCACGATCGAAGCAACAAAAAAAAACCGACCAACGCAGGCCAAGAAGGCAAGCGACGCGCCGAGCCGGGAAAGAAACAAGAAGACGCTACAATACGGCCCCATGCCACCGCGCCAACGACCCGCATGCAGTGGAGCCGATGCGCATCATGCAACCAGGACCACGATGACCAATCAAATCGAACAGAGCACGCTGCCAGACGCCAACAAGCCCCTGGCCGGCATCCGCGTGCTCGACCTGACCCGTTTGCTGCCCGGACCGGTCGCCACCATGCACCTGGCCGACATGGGCGCCGAGGTGATCAAGATCGAAGATACCGGCGCCGGCGATTATGCGCGCACGATGGGGCTGGTACGCAACGTCGTGTCGCAATTTTTCGTCGCCGTCAACCGCGGCAAGCAATTCCATAAAATGAACCTGAAAGACGCGGCCGAGCGCGAGCGTGTGCTGCTGATGGTCGAAAGTGCCGATGTGCTGGTCGAGAGCTTCCGGCCCGGCGTCATGGAACGGCTTGGTCTGGGCTGGGACGTGCTGCGCGCGCGCAATCCGAAGCTGGTCATGTGCGCTATTTCGGGCTATGGCAAGGATGGCTTGTACGCGCAACTGGCCGGACACGACATCAATTACATCGCTTGCGCCGGCATGCTGGATCAGAATGCCGGCCCCGATGGCAGGCCGGCGCTGCCCAACTTGCAAATCGGCGACCTGCTGGGCGGCGCCCAGATTGCACTGCAAGGCATACTGGCCGCGCTGGTGGCGGTCAAGATGCAAGGCCAGGGCCGCTTTGTCGATATTTCGATGACGGACGCGGTGCTGGCGCACAACATCATGCCGCTGGTGGCTGTAAACAATGCTGCTGAAGATGGCCGTGCTATCGCGCCAGGGCGTGACCTGCTGACCGGCGGCGTGCCTTGCTACAATGTCTACCGAACCCGGGACCAGCGCTATATGGCAGTTGGCGCGCTGGAGCTGAAGTTCTGGGAACTGTGTTGCGACGTGCTTGCGCGGCCCGACCTGAAGATCCGGCACTGGCAACTGGGACAGGTCGTCGGCGGCGCCGATGCGCTGGCCGTGCAAGCCGAACTCGATGCGCTGTTCGCGCAGCACACGATGATGGAGTGGCGCGACCGGTTTGCCGCCAGCGATTGCTGCGTGTGCCCGGTGCTGCGCATGGATGAAGCGCTGCAGCACCCGCTGTTCCAAACGCGCAACATGGTGACGCAACAGGAACATCCGACCGAAGGCCGCTACTGGGCAGTCGCACACCCGATCAAGTTCACGCTGTGATGACCGACAGCATGATCAAAGTTCATCCGGACGAGGTCGAACTGGTCGCGATCCGGTCGCAGGGACCGGGCGGGCAAAACGTCAACAAGGTGTCGAGCGCGATCCATCTGCGCTTCGACATCGCCAGATCATCATTGCCGGAGTTATACAAGGAACGTTTGCTGGCGCTGCGCGACAGGCGCATTACCAAGGAGGGAGTGATCGTGTTGAAGGCGCAGCAATCGCGCAGTCAGGAACAGAACAAGGAAGAGGCGCTGCTGAGGCTGCAGGAAATGATCGACCGCATCGCACTGTTGCCGGCCGTGCGCAGGCCGACCAAACCGAGCCGCAGTTCACAGCGCAAGCGACTCGACAGCAAGACCAGCCACGGCCAGTTGAAACAATCGCGCGGCAAAGTCAGCGCATGATTGCGCATGAAACAGCACTTGAACACATTTCAGGCAGCCGCTAGCCGGATCGGCAACCCCGCTCAGCGTCGCAGCGGATGGGCGTAGATGTCCTGACCGACTTCATTGATCTGGCGCCGCAAGTTGCGCCGCTCGTCGGCCGTCATGCGCCCGCCGCGACGCGACTCGCCTTGGTCCGATTCCTGAACCTGAATCATGCGGCGCTGTTCACTTTCCTGGCTTGATCGCTGGTCTTGTCGTTGATCCTGCCTCTGGTCCTGCCGCTGTTCGGAATAGTTGTCACGCTGCCCTTCATCTCGGCTCTGATCGGAGCGCTCTTGCGGACCGGCCACGCTTATGCCAGTGACCAGCAACATGCAGCAAACGGCGATGACCTCGCCGGCAACTGGTTGAATTTTTTTAAGGGCTTGATTCATGCTATTCACCTCTCGCAATGCCTTTTAAACGGTTAAGCTAAAGCTCTGTCATCAATGATTTGCATGAACGGTGACGGATGGCAACTGATGCCATGCATGCTGCGCGCCCGGTGCGCTGGGTGCCTTGGTTCGGGTATCTGTTACCCCATTGATTCCTGAGCAGGTCCTGAATGACGCTGATGACGCAGTGTATGATGGTTCATACGTAGTAGTAAGCGTAATTGGGTAAAGTTTGTAACAGTTTGTAATGGGTCGCGCCTGCCGCTTTCTCGGCAGAAAAATCGCGCTACCATGGCGAGCGACACCACCAATTTGACGGCAAAATGACGACCAACTCAGCAACGAACTCCATGACCAATACCGACACCCCCCCGATCGTGCAACTGAGCCATGGCCATCAGGCCAAGATTCTGGTGGTCGACGACGATGTGCGTTTGCGCGATTTGCTGCGCCGCTACCTGACCGAACAGGGCTTCAACGTCGTGACGGCCGAAAGCGCAACGGCGATGAACAAGCTGTGGGTGCGCGAGCGCTACGATTTGCTGGTGCTCGATTTGATGCTGCCAGGGGAAGACGGACTGTCGATCTGCCGCCGCTTGCGCGGCGCCGCCGACCTGACGCCGATCATCATGCTGACCGCCAAGGGCGAGGATGTCGATCGCATCATCGGCCTTGAAATGGGCGCCGACGATTATCTGCCGAAGCCATTCAATCCGCGCGAACTGGTGGCCCGCATCGGCGCCGTGCTGCGCCGCAAGGGCCCCGATGAAGTCCCCGGCGCGCCGTCGGAGACGCCGCAATCGTTTGAATTTGGCCAGTTCGTGCTCGATCTGGGTACGCGCACGCTGAAAAAAAATGGCGAAACCGTGCCGTTGACGACCGGCGAATTCTCCGTCATGAAAGTGTTCGCACGCCATGCGCGCCAGCCGCTGTCGCGCGAAAAGCTGATGGAAATGGCGCGCGGACGCGAATATGAAGTGTTCGACCGCAGCCTCGACGTGCAGATTTCGCGGCTGCGCAAACTGATAGAACCCGACCCGTCCAGCCCGCTATACATCCAGACCGTGTGGGGGCTTGGCTATGTCTTCATCCCGGAAGGGCAGCCGCGCTAATTGGCCAGCTCCATGCACAGGATGTTTTTCTCCGGCTACCGCCACCTGGGTAGCCTCAAGAGCGGCTTGTTCTGGCGCACTTTTTTCCTGCTCGGTATCTTGACGACACTGAGCATGAGCGCCTGGATCGGCATGATCAGCGTCGTCCAGCGCGCGCCGCAGGCGCAGCAAATCGC
The DNA here is from genome assembly GCA_047623125.1 of Janthinobacterium sp. Classification (GTDB taxonomy): domain Bacteria; phylum Pseudomonadota; class Gammaproteobacteria; order Burkholderiales; family Burkholderiaceae_D; genus Janthinobacterium. Next base: position 3,645 of record JBLHNV010000140.1, read on the forward strand.
AGCCCAGGTGATTTCTGTAGTGACCATCACGCACGCCGCGCTGACCCACTCCGCGCCCGAATTGCGGCGCGAACTGCTGTTCGATCTGGTCAGCAACGAGGGCATCCGCATCTTCGCGCTGGAAGACTACGACATCGTCGAGCCGGCGCCCGACAATTGGCTGATGCCCGACATCGAAGCCATGGTCAAGGCCAGGCTCGGTTCGGACACCCGGTTTTCCTCGCGCGTGAACGGCGTCGGCGGCTTCTGGGTCAGCTTCAAGATCGACGACGACGCCTACTGGCTGATGCTGGAACGCGAACGCATCCGCGGCCTGACCGGCACCCAGTGGCTGGGCTGGGCCGGGCTGGTGTCGCTGCTGTCGTTGCTGGGCGCGGCCCTCATATCGAACTTGATCAACCGGCCGCTGGCGCGCCTGGCCGCCGCCGCATGCGCGATCGCCAAAGGCAAAAAGCCGGCACCGCTGCCCGAAAAAGGCGCGGCCGAAATCATCGAGGCGAATCGCAGTTTCAACCAGATGGTGCAGGACTTGCAGCGCGTGGAATCGGACCGCGCGGTGATTCTGGCGGGCATTTCGCATGACTTGCGCACGCCGCTGACGCGCTTGCAACTGGAAGTCGAAATGGCCCATTTGTCGATCGAAGCGCGCCAGGGCATCGAGTCCGACATCGCGCAGATGGATGCGATCATCGGCCAGTTCCTCGACTATGCAAAGCCGACCGACCCCGCCACCTTCAACCATGTCGACATCAGCGCGATGCTGGAAGAATCGGCGCACGCGGCGATGCGGTTGCCGGACTTGCACATCACAACCTCGATCGCACCGCACGCCGGCGCGATGGGCAACCCGACCGACCTGAAGCGCGTCATCAACAACCTGATCGAAAATGCACGCCGTTACGGCAAGTCGGAAGGCAGCGACGTCAGTTTTGTCGACATCGGCTGCTCGTTGAGCGGCCCGCCCAACGCTCGGCGCGTGATCATCGAGATAGCCGACCGTGGCGAAGGCGTGCCAGCGGATCGGATCGACGATTTGCTCAAGCCATTCACGCGCATGGACAACGCGCGCGGCCAAGCCAACGGCGCCGGCCTGGGCCTGGCGATCGTGCAGCGCGTCGTGCAGCGCCACGGCGCCGAACTGCAAGTACGCAATCGCGATGGCGGCGGCTTGCGGATCCAGATCACGCTGCCCGCGGTAGCCTGAACCTGCGCCTGCAGCGACGGGCCGCCGTCATGCGTAATGACATTGGGCGAAGATGGGCCCGGGCTTGAACAGGCAATCGGGCCGCTGCTGCGGCCGAACCCGCGATGGCGCCGGAAAATGTTGCTAAATAGTAATAATAATGGCACAGGCACACACAGCCCGTGATAGAATCATGGCTCGCTAGGGGTCCTGAAAACGTCGTTTTCGGGTGAGAAATACCCTCCGTACCTGATCTGGATAATGCCAGCGCAGGAAAGCGCAAAGTCCCCCTGCTTTGATTGCTCCTGTGTCGGCGCCAGCCTCTGCCAGCCCCAACACGCGCCAACACGCGTCAACTTGCACATCATGCCCATCATGCCGACACCGAATTACCGCCTTTCCCTCCTCGCACTGGCCATCTCGCAGATATTTTCCAGCTCCGCGGCGGCGCAAACCGCAGCACAAACCGACGTGCAAGCCAAACCGCCGATGCAGGAAGTCATCGTCAGCGCCAGCAAGGCAGCCGCGCAAAGAAGCGCATCGGTTGGCGGCTTTGGCGCTGTACCCCTGCTTGAAATACCCGCTTCGGTCAGCGTGCTGACGCTGGACCAGATGCAAGATTTGGGCATCCGTTCGACCACGGACGCGATGAAATTCGACGCCAGCGTCAGCGATTCCTACAACGCAGTCGGCTACGCGGAGCAATTCTCGATCCGCGGCTTTGCGCTCGATAATAATTCCAGCTACCGCAAGGATGGGCTGGCGATCGTCGGCGATACCCAGATCCCGCTCGAAAACAAGGAACGTATCGAAGTCTTGAAAGGATTGGCCGGCTTGCAGGCGGGGATCGCGGCGCCGGGCGGCATCGTCGATTACATCGTCAAGCGCCCGACTGAAAAAACCCTGCGCTCGGTGACGATTGAGGCGAGGGAGCGCGGCACCTTATATGGCGCGATCGATCTCGGCGGGCGCTTCGAAGACCCGCGCTTCGGCTACCGCATCAATGGCGCTCTGGAGCACTTGCGCTCGTATATCAAGGGCGCCGATGGCGAGCGCAAATTCATCTCAGGCGCATTCGACTGGCAATTATCGCCCAAGGCGCTGCTGCAACTGGACATGGATTACCAGAACAAATCGCAAGTGAGCGCGCCCGGCTTCCAGTTGCAAGGCGGCGTGCTGCCCATCGGCGTCAAAGCTGACACGATGCTCAACAATCAGGCATGGAGCCGTCCGGTCGAGACCCGCAGCAGCAACATCGGCTTGCGCTTCGCTTACCAGTTCAATACCGACTGGAGCGCAGTGGTGTCGGCCAACCGCCACTCATTCAAGCGCGACGATTACACGGCGTTTCCTTACGGTTGCTCGTCGGGCGCACAGTATTCCTATGGTTTTTGCGCCAATGGCGATTATGACGTCTACGATTACCGCAGCCTGGGCGAAGAAAAATCGCCGCTGGCCGCGCAGGCACTGCTGAAGGGGAAATTTGCCACCGGTCTGCTGCGCCACGAAGCGACCTTCGGCATCTCGTTCTTCGAGCGCAGCGACAAGTTCGGCGACTACCTGTATGACTATGCCGGCACCAGCAACATCTACCAACCGGTGATGGTTGCTCCAACCGGCGGCACTTCAGGACCGGTGACCGAGCGCCGCAGTGAACGCGAGCGCGCGCTGTTCGCGCAAGATATCATCAGTTTGAGCCGCGACTGGAAACTGCATGCCGGCTTGCGCTATGTACAGGTGAAACGCAGCGAGTTCGTCGCCGCTGACACGCCTGACGCCAGCACCGACCAGAGCTATCTGCTGCCCAACCTGGCGCTGGTCCATTACCTGCAGCCAAACGTGAGCGTCTATGGCGCGCTGTCGCAAGGACTCGAGCACGGCGGTATCGCGCCGTTCGGCACCACCAACTACGGCGCGGCGCTGTCGGCGAGCAAATCGAAACAGATCGAACTGGGCATCAAGGCTGACATCACGCGTGATCTGCAGGTGACAGCGGCGCTGTTCGAGATTCGCAAGGGCCTCGAATATACCGACACAAAGGGGACTGAGACAACCGACGACGACACGTTCATGCGCAATGGTCAGGCCCGCAACCGCGGCCTGGAATTGTCGCTTGCGGGCCGCGCCACGCCGGACCTGACGCTGGGCATTTCGGTGGCAGCGCTCAATACCAGCCAGCAAGGCACGGGGCAGCCTGATCTCGATGGCAAGCGCGTGCCCAACGTGGCGGCGTTCAAGTCGTCGCTGCATGCCGATTACGCGGTGCCGCAAGTGGCCGGTCTGAAGCTCAATACGACCTGGCGCTATTCCGGCAAGAAGGCTTTCGACAAGGAAAACAGCGTGACAGTACCAAGCTATCATGTGTTCGATCTGGGCGCCGCTTACGCTACCCGGATTGCCGGCAACGCCGTTATCTTGCGCGCCAATGTTGACAATGCGCTCGACAAGTTCTACTGGCGCGACGTGACGCCGCTGCTGGGTGGTTATCTGTTCCCGGGCGCGCCGCGCACGTTCAAGCTGTCGGCGCAGATCGATTTTTAAGTGATTGCCGGGTCATGGCAGGGCTCGCCCCGAGCCTTGCCATGACCGGCGTCTGATGTCACAACGTCGCCAGCAAGCGCTCCACCTGCAGCAGGCGCTGCGCCAGCGCGCCTTCAACTTGCAGGAACGGGATCGCGCGTTGTTGCAGGTCAATCAACAGTTGCTGGTGTATGCGCTGACGCACGGCGGCCGATTCGCGCTGCAAGCCATCGGCGATCCACGGTCCGTCGGGCGCCGTGACCAGCGTCAGCGC
>JBLHNV010000141.1:0-7602 GCA_047623125.1 Janthinobacterium sp.
ACAATCCATCACCACCAATCATGAGACATTATCCCCTCGCCACTTTAGTGCTGCTGTTGTCGGGTACAGCATCCGCGCAAAGCCTCGACACGAACAGCAATACAAACAGTAATACAAACAGTAATACAAACAGCCATTCGACAATTCAATATGGACAACGTGCCTATGCGTCCGGCATGTGGGGCAATGGCCATATCTACGATATTGAGCAAGCCGGCAAGAAAAACATGGGCTGGGCCTTCGAAGTGCGATTCGGCACCGAAGTCGATCTTCCCGGATTAAATGGCGGCAAGTTGTTTTCTTCCGATGAAAACTACCGCGTCGATGTCATTCATTACAATGAAGGCCATCCCGACAATAACCACCGCGATGGCTTTGCGTTACAGGCAATCTACAACAAACCGTTGAGCGACAGATTCAGCGCCGAACTCGGTTTCGGTCCGTACTACAGTATGAACACGACCAGCGCGATCGGGATCGAGCGCAACAGGTCCAATCTGGGGATGCTTACTTCCGCTGCGATCCTCATCGATATCGATGATATCGTGCGCGGCATGCATGTACGCGTTGCGGTCAACAATGTCACGATGCCTGGAGAACACTCGTCGAATGCATTGCTGGTCGGCGTCGGCAAATATTTTGATTATCCGGTCGGATCCACACAACCGCCATTCAACACCAAGCCAATCTGGCTCGGCGCTTCTTACATGCATGGCCAGACCAACCACAGTGGAACGGAAACGAGTTCCGGCGCCTCGCTGGAAGCAAAAAAGTTTTATGGCAACTGGGCCACATCGGTATCGGCGCTATATGAAGGCGACGACGATGTCCGCGTGGACCGTAAAGGCGTCGCGGTGCAAGGCTGGTATGTGCAACCGATGACCGAGGACTGGACAGCGAGCGCCGGTTTTGGACCGTATGTCGCCAAGAATGCCCGCGCAACGGATGACTACAAGGTTCTTGCATTATTTACCCTGCAACTCGATTACAGCATCAGCAAGGATTGGCGCGCATTTGCCAGTTTCAACCGGGTCAATACCTTTCGCGACAGGAACGATCGCGATCTGCTCAAGATCGGCGTATCGCGAGCGTTCGGTTTGTAATACAGCACTAACTGAGACAGCGCCAACTAACAGGCTGTTGAAAAATCCCAAGCCCCTGTCAACTGCTTGCCCAGGGTATACGTTGTATACGAAGAACAACTTTTTCGCCTGACACCATGCGCAAGTCCGACATCAGCCAGCACGCCCTGTACAGCTAGCGCACTTTGGAAGAAGGGATTCCCGAGGCGCATGCGCTGCGCAAGTTGCGCGTTCTGGTCGATGGCATTTTGCCCAGCATGAGTGCCGACCTTGCGCCGGTGTATTCGCAGCGCGGCCGCCCATCGATTGCGCTTGAGCGCTTGCTGCGCGCCAGTCTTCTCCAGAGCTTGTTCACGATTCGTTCGGAGCGGCAACTTGTCCAGCACATTGAGTACAACCTGCTCTAGCGCTGGTTCGTGGGCATGAATATCGACGAGGCTGCATGGAATCATTCGACATTGAGCGCCAATCGCGACCGCCGGTTCAGCAAGAATGTGGCACAGCGGTTCTTCGCCCAAGTGCTGCGGACTGCGCAAGGCGCGTTTCGTCGGCCTGGCGCAGGTCAAGGCGCAAATGATGTTTACTTTTGCAGCGTACAACCTGACGCGGATGGCGACGATTTTTGGCTGGCGCTTGTCAGCGATATAGGGAAAATCCGCCTGGCGTGGGCGGAAAGACGCAAAAATCGTCAAAAAAGCTCTGAAAATCGGCCAGAAACAGTTTTTTAGGCGCAATGCGGGTCTCAAGGCGAAAATTTCGACTGAACGTCGATAAAACCCGAAGGTATTCATGCCTTTTCAACATCCTGCTAAACAAAAAAGCATCACTGCCAGGCATGGCCTCGAAACCGCCTGCCTGAACCTCTGAAGCTCAAGCCATGCATTGACACCGACAACGGAAACCCGGTACCGGCCTTGAAACTGGCTGTTTCAGCCTGACTCAGAATGCATATGCCAGCGTCAGTGACGTTTGCGTATCGGTTTTTTTTCTGCCCGGGATGCCTTCGCTGTCGCTGCGCGCGATGAACGCCGCTTTCATCTGCATGCTGCTATTGATTCTGGTACTGAGCACCGTTTCTGATTTCGAGTGGGTATTGACCTCGCTGCGCTCGACGCTCAAGGTTTGCGAAAAATCGGCCGATGCACTCAGTTGCCATTGGAACGCGGCTGCGGCGCGCAGCGTCAACCCGTTTTCAGTGATGTCGTCGGCGCGCCGAGCGTGGAAATAGCCGGGGCCGAGTTCCAGGTCCAGACTCTTGTTTTCCGATTCATACCAGCGCAAGCCGTGACCGATGGAGAGCGACGAATATTTTTCAAAGGCGCCGAACGTGTCATCGACATGGGAACCCAGCACGAACAGAGTGCTGTTTGGCGGCCCCAGTTTGTAAGCCGACTTGGCCGATACTGCATAACGCTCGGCCGAGCGCTGCTGGAATTTTTCGCCTTCGGCGTTGGTGATTTCGTCATCCTTGAAATAGACGCTGGCCGTGAATTGATTGATCCAGTCGGGCAATTGCTGCTGTACCTCGATTTTGCCGGTGACCGACGTGCCCACGGTATTGCCGGAGGTGCTCAGAATACCCAGTTCGGCCGCTGCAGTCCACGCTGTTGATGGCAGCGTGTTTGCCATCTCATCGGCCATTGAGTTTGCTGCAACGCTGCTGCTGGCGATGGCCAGAAGCAGCGCGGAAAAAGAGATTGATTTCATGGGGGATACGCGCGCGCCGCAGGCATGCCGACGCACGTCGCCGTTGCATGTGAGGTCGGCGCATTCGCTCTTTCGTAAAGTTATTTGCCTGGCATGATATGGCCAGCGCGGCGCTATTCAAGGATGGATTCGGTATCTTCGCGTGCGCCGCTGCCAGGGGTTGTTGACGGTCCGGAAGCAACGCTGCATTGCGTTGTCCGGGAGAATGGCGCTCTTGCCGAGGGCCGCAATAGCACGTTGCTTCTAACCGAAAGTCACCGAAAAATGGTTTTCTTGTATCGGAACCCGGATGCACATCAGGCGTGCTCATGCTGTCGCATTGGCGCGCAATCGGTCGTCCCGCTGATCTGTCTCGCTGATCTTTGCCGCTTATTCCAGCGTCGCTTCCAGCAGGTCGATCTCGCGCAGCAAGCGGTGGTGGATCTGGTCGTCGAGCTTGCCGGCGATGCTGCGGATATACAGTTCATCGCGTTCGGCGTTCAATGCCTGCAGCCGCAGCATGCGCTCGGCCTTGGCCAGTTGCCGCATCTGGACCGCTTCTTCATTGCTGCTTTCGCCGTAAGCGAGGCGGCGCCGGTAGCCCTTGATCAGATTCGTCGCGGCCACCACCTGCAGTTGCTTTTCGGGGTTGCTGTTCGGCTTTTCGGTGCAGATCTGTTCCAGTTTGCGAATTGCCGCGTCGGCCGCCGCTGTGCGCGCATCGGCCTCTTCCGACGAGGTGCGCACCGGCAGCGCATACACCATGCCCTTGGTCAGCAGCGGCAGCGCAATGCTGGCCAGTAGCAGCGACAGCAAAATCACTCCCATCGCCAGAAAGATCACCAGATCGCGCGCCGGAAAGTAAGAACCATCGGGCATGAACAGGGGCAACGTCAAGATGCCGGCCAGCGTCACGGCGCCGCGCACGCCGGCGAAGGCAGCAACGAGCAGCAACCGCAACGACGGACGCTGACGCGGCGTAGCATCGTTGCGCTTGGCAGACAGCGTCAGCCGCATCGACACCAGCACCCAGAAAAAGCGCAGGAAAGTCAGCGCAGCGGTAATCGCGACCACATACAGCGGCAAGCGCCACGCGCTGCCCACGCCCAGGTCATCGGTGGCCGATGCCAGGCTGGCGATCGTGGATGGCAATTGCGCGCCCAGGATCACAAAAATGACGCCATTCAAGACCAGCTGCATCGTGTCCCACACGGCGCTGCGCTGCATCCGCGTCGCAGCCAGAGGCCGGCCGATCAGATCGGCGTAATGCATTGAAATACCGGCTGCTGCGGCGGCCAGAATGCCCGAGCCGCCAACCTGTTCCGCGCCCATATAGGCGGCGAACGGGATCAAGAGGCTGATTAGAATTTGCAGGCCGGGTTCTTCGCCGACCTTGCTGACCAGCCAGCGGTTGATCCAGCCGACCGCCCACGACAAGGCCAGGCCGACGGCGATGCCGCCGCCGGCTTCTTGTAAAAAGTTGAACGAGGCAGCGCGCACTGAAAAGTGGCCGGTGATGGCGGCCGCCACCGCAAAATGGAAGCACACCAGGCCCGATGCGTCGTTGAGCAGCGATTCGCCTTCGAGGATGTGCATCAGCCGGGGCTGGATCGGATTGCCCGCGGCGATCGCCGACACGGCGACCGGGTCGGTCGGCGACAGAATCGCACCGAGCGCGAACGCGACTGCCAGCGGCACGGCCGGGATCAGCCATTCGATGAAAAATCCCATGCCGGCGACGGTGAACAGGACCAGACCGATCGCCAGCGTCAGGATCGGCACGGCGTCGCTGAAGAACGCACCTTTCGGGATGCGCCAGCCATCGAGGAACAGCAGCGGGGGGATGAATAGCAGAAAAAAGATGTCCGGATCGAGTGGCAAACGGACGTCGCCGATCGACGCCAGCACGGTGCCGGCGGCGATCTGGATCAGCGGCAGTGACACGGGAACCCACTTCAGGCGGGCGATGAAGCCGCACAGCACTACGCTGAGCACCAGAATCAGGATGATGGTCACTATTTGCATGGTATTGCGCGCATCGGTCGCTTCCGGCATAAAAGAAGAGAAATTATAATGCAGCGCATCACCCGCCATCAGGTTGCATGCAAAATCCGGTGCATTGCATACGCGTTCTGATACATCCCGCTGACGCATTGCGCACCAACTGTCTGCTGGCCCAAAATGAAGCAACCTTGTGCCTGCGATCCGGTCAAACCGGTCATCATCTTTTTTGGGGGGACCGTACGATGTCATTCGAGCAGCTCGAACGCTATGAAAATCGTACTCAGGCGGGTACCGTTCTGGCGCATGCATTGCGTCACCATGCCGGGCGCCACGACACCATCGTGCTAGGCTTGCCGCGCGGCGGCGTGCCGGTGGCGGCCCAAGTGGCGAGGCAATTGAAATTGCCGCTGGACATACTGGTGGTGCGCAAAATCGGTTTTCCAGGCCAGCCGGAGTTTGCAATCGGCGCCATCGCCAGCGGCGGGGCTTGCTTGCTGCAAAAGGAGATTGTCGGCGAATACCACATTTCGGATGCGTTGATCGAGGAAACGGTGGCACGCGAAAAGCACGAACTGGCGCGGCGCGAACAGTGTTACCGCGGCAGCCGGCCGGCACCGCTGCTGGCGAATCAAACGGTGATCCTGGTCGACGATGGCATGGCGACCGGTTCGACGATGCAGGCAGCGGTGCAAGCGGTGCGCGCCGCACATCCGGCATGCGTGATCGTCGCGGTGCCGGTCGCCTCAAGCGAGGCATGCGCGCACATGACCCTGGTCGCCGACCAGTGCCTCTGCTTGAGCAGGCCCGAGCCGTTCAGGGCGGTCGGCCTGTGGTATCGGCATTTCGGGCAGGTCGGCGACGACGAAGTGATCGCGTTGCTGGCGCAAGCTGGCGCAGACGAGCAAAGGAGCGCGCCTGTAAACTGACTTGCACGCTCCTGGGACCGTCGCAGCCCCGTTTCAGGGGTGTTTGTCTGCGTTTTAGGTGCTTTTTTGCTTTTTTTGGGTTTTGTGTACTTTTGCGGCGCAGTCTGTCTCTGCCCTTCAGGCAGGCCCAGGCATTGCGCGTCACTTGCTTGTATTGTAGTTGCTGCGCTCCATGCCACTGAAGGTGAAGTTGACATCGGGCTGGCGGCCCGACACGATGTCAGCGATCGCGCGCCCCGAGCCGCAACCCATGGTCCAGCCCAGCGTGCCGTGGCCGGTATTGAGGAACAGATTGTCGATCCGGGTTCTGCCGATGTAAGGGATGTTCGATGGCGTCAATGGCCGCAATCCGGTCCAGTAAGCCGGATGGTCGTAATCGCAGGCGTCAGGAAACAATTCGCGCGTGCGGCGCGTGATCGATTCGCAGCGCCTGGTGTTCAGCGCGCGGCTGTAACCGTTCAATTCGCAGGTGCCGGCGACGCGCAAACGGTTTCCGAGGCGCGACATGACGAGCTTGTAGCCATCGTCGGTCAGCGATACCGTTGGCGCCGCGTCCGGGTTGGTTACCGTGTAAGTGGCCGAATAACCCTTGCCCGGATAAATCATCAGATTGATGCCCAACGGTTTCAGCAATTCTTGCGAAAAGCTGCCCAGCGCGACGACAAAGGCATCGGCGTGGAGCACCTGGTGGCGTCCTTCGGCATCGATGACTTCGACGCCGGTGATTTTCAACGCGGCGCCGCGGCCTTCGGTCAGCAAGCGCGTGACGCTGGTATTGAAGCGGAAATCGACGCCGGCCGCGGCGGCCCTGGCGGCCAGGCCGGTCGTAAACTTGAACACATCACCCGATTCATCGGTCGCCGTGTAGTCGCCGCCGACGATCTTGCCCCGCATGCCGGCCAGCGCCGGTTCGATTCTGATCACCTCTTCAGCACCGACCGAGTTGCGCGGACAACCGAGATCGCGCATCAGCTTGGCGGCGGGCAGCGAGTCGTCGAAGTCTTGCTGGTTGGTGTAGAAATGCAGGATGCCGCGCGTTGCGCAATCGTATTCGACGCCGGTTTCAAGACGCAGCGCTTGCAGCGTCTGGCGGCTGTATTCGCACAGCGCGACAATCTGGCGCATGTTGTAGGCGGTGCGCGCTGGCGTACATTCGCGCAAGAAGTTGAAAGCCCATTTCCATTGCAGCCATTCGGGCCGGAACCTGTACAGCAGCGGCGCGTCTTCCTGGCCCAGCCATTTGAGCACTTTCAAGGGCGCCGACGGGTTGGCCCACGGCTCGGCGTGCGATACCGAAATCTGGCAGCCATTGGCAAAGCTGGTTTCCTGCGCTGCGCCGGGTTGTCTTTCCAGTACCGTCACTTCGTGGCCTGACTGGTTCAAGAACCAGGCCGAAGCAGTACCGATGATACCCGAACCTAATACGATGACTTTCACTGCACATACTCCCATTGATATTGGCAGTGCGACCCGCATGCCCGGAACTTCAAAAAATCAAGCGCAAAAGCTCGCTGGCGGCGAGGTATTTTTCGTGTATGCATGATAATAAACGATGCACCAGCGCAGCATTGCCATTGGTTTGCATTTGGGCTGCGGGAGGAAGAGCCGGGTGCCGCGGCGCCCGTTTGTCAGGCGCAGGTCAGCGCTCGCCCAGCGCTTCGGAGAATGTCTTGGTGATCGGCTTGGTCAGGTAGCGCAGCACCGTCCTGCTGCCGGTATTGATTTCGACGGTGCCGGTCATGCCAGCCTGGATCAGGATGCGTCCGGCACCGGGGACTGTCAAGTTCCGTTCGGTCATAAACCCGTTTGGCAAATAACTCGGGCTTTTTCTGTTGCCACTCTTTGAGCGCTTGTATCGGCGTGTTGCCATCGATGGCGCGTTGCGGAATATGGTGGTTGTAGAG
>JBLHNV010000142.1:0-7541 GCA_047623125.1 Janthinobacterium sp.
CATCACCTGCGCCTGAATCGGTGCCGGTTCAGGCAGCGCTGCCTCCGGATGCAAGCGATACCGGGCGCCCGCCACACGTTTATCGGGTCGATTTACCGCCGTCGGCCGAGCTCGAGATGGAGATCATGCGTACCGATGCTGATGGCACCATGTGGAATGGCGCCGGACTGCTATCGTGGCAGCGAGATGGCAGCTATTACAAGACGACGCTGGAAGCAGGGCTCGACATGCTGGTGACGCGGGTCAATTTGCTGGTCATCACCAGCACTGGACAGATCGATGACGATGGCATCGCCCCGGTCACGACGACCGAAAAGCGCAAGGGGCGCTCGCTGACGGCGACGCATTTCGATCGTAATCAAGGGCGCATCACGTTCTCGGCCAGCACGCGCTCGTATGCTTTGTGGCCCGGCGCGCAAGACAAGGCAACGCTGCCGTTTCAGCTGGCCGGCATCGGGCGCGCCGACGTGAATCAGTTCCGCGGCGATATCGACTTGCTGGTTGGCGAAGACAAGGAAGCGAACGTGTTCCGCTTCAATCTGATCAGCGAGGATGAGCTCGACACCAAGATGGGGCGCTTGCTGACCTGGCATCTGAGCCGGCCGCCCAAGCCAGGCACGTATTCGTCGCAGCTCGATATCTGGTTGGCGCCCGGGCTCGGCTGGTATCCGGTACGGATTCGCAATACCGAAGCAAACGGCGCGGTCACGACGCAGTCAGTTTCCCGCATCACCGCGCCGGCAGTGCCGGGCACGTGACGAATGCGTGACAAAAAATAACGTTAACATAACAGGAACATCGCCATGCTTATTTCATGCTTCAAACAACACTGCGCTGCACTTTTGCTCGCTGGCCTGCTGGCGCCCGCGCTGGCATCGACGGATCATCCGAGCATCAAGCGGCCCTTCGATTTGCCGCCATCGGCCGACCTGGTGTATTCGATCAAGGCCAGCCAGCGCGGCATTACGCTCAGCGGTGATGCCGTCATCAACTGGCGCGCCGGTGGCGATGCGTATTCGATCGTGGCCGAAACCCGCACCCCGCTGTTTGGCAAAATACTTGATAACAAGAGCGCCGGTGCAGTCGATGGGTTCGGCCTGGCGCCGGCGCAATACTACGAGAAACGTCTGTTCAAGGAGGCGAACACGACCCAATTTTCGCGCGCCACCAAGTCCATCTCTTTCAGTGAAGGAGATAAAACCTATCCCATCAAAGGCGGCGAGCAAGACCGCGCCAGCGCCCAGTGGCAATTGATCGCGGTGGCGCGCGGGGCCCCGGAAAAATTTACGCCCGGTTCCGAATGGGCTTTCTTTGTGGCCGGTCGACACGATGCGGAGCGCTGGGTATTCAAGGTCGTCAAGCGCGAAACGCTGCACACAAGCATGGGCGACATCGATACGCTGCACTTGATCAAGGCGCCACCACCGGATGCGAAAGGCCAGCAACTCGACATCTGGCTGGCCCCCAATCTGGACTGGTATCCGGTGCGGCTGCGCTTCGATGAAGGCGATGGCGATTTTGTCGAGCAAACGCTGGTAAAGATCAGCAAGCAGTGACGCAGTAGCAGGCGCTGCTGCAGATGCCGCCGTAAACGGGGCTGCAAATGAGGCATTCTGAAAAAAGCGCGGCGCTGAAAAGAGCATCGCGCTGATATACTGCTCGCCCCCGCGCATGGTATCCGACAATGGTAATGACAGACACGACGACAGCTGCGGCTGACAATTTTGCAACAGATCAGTGCGGCCAGGACACACTGCAAGCGCACTTCTTGCCTGACGTGTCGGCCGATGACATCGCCCAGGTCTTCCAGTTGAAGCGAGCGCAGCCCTTGCTGCAAGTGTTTACGGCGCTGTTTCACGGCGGTTTTGATGGCGTGCTGGTGCGCCTTCTGGTGCTGCGTGAGCTGGCCTTCGACAGCAGCGCGCCCGCTTACACGCGCGCCGAGATCAACCTGAAGCTGGCTTACCTGCTGCCCGAAAGCCTGGAAACGGTACTGCTGCGGCTGCGCTCGCACGGCTTGCTGGCCTGGGATGCGCAGCAAGGCGTGTACCGGGTGACGCCGATGGCGCGTAACGTGCTGTCCGCCATCGATAGCTTGCAAAGCCTGGGCAAGTCCGAAGATGAAGCCGAGATGGGATTTCTGCTGTCGCAAGTGGCTGGCGCGCAAGCGGTCGGCGGCGTCACGGTGGCGCAATTGCAGCATTTGCTGGGCCGTCTGATCGACCTGACCGAGGAGTTCGGCGACGCCATCGCATCCGGTTCCGAATTCCGGCTGCGCGCTGCGCAGGAAAAATGGAACATGGCGTGCGACTGGGTCGAGAAGGGGTCGCAAATCATGCGCGCCATCTTGCAAGATGCCGACGCCGACGTCGCTACGCACAAAGCGGCGCAAGAGATCGGGCGCGCGCAAAGCAAGCTGCTCAACATGCAAGGCATGTTTTCGCGCGCGCTGGGCCAGATCGAGCGCCAGCGCGTTCATCTGGGGCAATCCGGCTTGTCGACGACCGACATCAAGCGCTGGCTGTTGCAGCATCCGGATCTGGCGCAGCTGGCCGACGGGGTGCTTGAACAATCGGTGTTGCCGCTGTTTGCGACACCGGCTGAAATGATCGACGTGGCCGAAACCGAGTTGCTGGCCGAGCGCAGTCCGGACCAGGCTGCCGGCTTGCCCGATGGCCAGGATGCGGTGCTGACCGCCGACAACGGCGCGGCCGTACAGCTCGATCTCGAGGCCTGGCTGGCGCGTCTGTCCGGTCTCGCCGGTGTTGCCGCCGGCCCGAGTCCGGAGCCGATCGCGGTCCACGCTGCGCTGTTGCCAGCCAGTTTTGCGATCGCGTCATACCGTGCTTCGCTGCTGCCTTTGCTGGGCGGCGATGCCGCGCAAGAGGGCATGGAAGGCGCTGCGGCGCAACTGGCGCGGCTGCCGGTCGTGTTCGAAGCGAGCGACCGGATGATTGCCTTGCAAGACCCGCACGTGGCGGCGATGTCGGTCGCCACGCTGATGTTCGAGCATGATGTCAACCTGTCGCCCGAACCGGCATCTGATCCGCCCCTCAACCCGACACCCGATCCGACACATGATTTTGTCCCTGAATGCCTAACTTCCGCCTTGAAAAATACCCCGCCCGATGAATGACGACGCACAAATTCTGATTGCGCGCCTGCTGGCGCACCAAACGCTGCTGCGCGACGACAAACTGGTCAAGCGGGTCTTGTCCGACGAATTGTTTCGCGCCGATATCGACGCGCGGCTGGCCGCTTGTGGCATGAAGCTGCTCGACAATGTCTATGCCGACCATGTGACGCTGGCGCTGGCGCGCAGCATCGAACCGTCGGTGTTCGGTGCGCGCGACGTGTGGCAAAACAATAATTTCGGTCTGGCGCGCGATGGCGTCGCGCTGCTGGTCGTGTTGTGGGCGCAGATCATCTTGCCCAAGCGTGAACGCCAGGAAGCGCACCAGCACGCCTTCGATGATCAGAACGACATGTTCGACAAGGACAAGCCGCTGCCGCGCGCACAACATGCATCGGTCGGCATTTCATACCGGGCGCTGCTGTCCGATTTCGGTGACCGGCTGGGTAAGAAAACGCGGATGGACATGAATCTGGGCACGCTTGCCAGGCTCGGCTTCATCGAGCGCCGTGGCGACGCGCTGGTCGAAGGTCCGCTGCTGGATCTGATGATGGATACCGATCTGCTCAAGGAGCGCATCATCAATGGCGCGCTGGGCGATGTATTCCGGCGTACGCCGGGTCGTCCGCCCGAATCCGATGGCGCGCTGTTTTCCCATGACGAGTCTGTCTCCACCTCAGCGGCCACCACCTCCGCCATACCCGATACTGAAAGTTAGCCATGTTTCACATCAAATCGCTGGAACTGGTGCACTGGGATTACTGGCAGCGGATCAAGAATATTCCGCTCGATGCCAAGATCATCACGATCGCGGGCCAGAATGGCTCCGGCAAGACCACCTTGCTCGATGCGCTGCGCACGCTGTTCGGCCTCGATTGTTCGATGGGCCGCACTTACAAGCATTACGCGCGCCACTCGGGTCAGCAAACGGCGTGGCTGCGCGCCGTCGTTGACAACAAGAACGTTGGCCAGCAATTGTCGAACCGGCCGTTTCGCAGCTCCGGCTTTTTCAGCGACGATGAAGTCACGCTGTTTTGCCAGATCCAGAAAAACGGTGGCGACTGGAAGCGTCAGTATCTGATGCGGCCGGGCCGCGTCCAGATCGAGGATGTGCAGCAGGCGAACGACTGGCTGGGGGTCGAAAACTATCGCAAGCGGCTGGCCCATGCGGGCTTGTCGCCGGCGATGGCGAAAGTGCTGGCGCTGGAGCAGGGCGAAACCGACAAGCTGTGCGAATATGCGCCGCGTCAGTTGCTCGACCTGGTGTTCCAGGTGTTCGGCGACAAGGAAGTGCTCGATGCCTACGACGAAGCCAAGCGCCACCAGCGTGATACCGAAACCGAATTGCAGAGTTTCGAAACCGAACTTGATGCGTCGAAGACGAACCTGGAAGGGCTGCGCCTGCGCGTGGCCAATTACCAGCTGTGGGCCAGCTTGCAGCGCGAGCAGGGCGCATTGCAGCAGGAAATCCTGCCGACCTTGCAATATCACGAAGCGCGTGAACTTGCCGCGCACACCAGCAAAGGCTTGCGCGATGCCAGGGCTCCGATCGCGGCGCTGGCGCAGCAATTATCAAGCAGGCGCTCTGGGCTGGCCGTGCATGCCAGTGCGATGACCGACGCGCGTTCGCTGGAGCAGGCGCTGGAACAGGAAGCGCAGCTGTTGCAACAGCGCTTGTCCGCGCTGAACGCGAAACTCAAGCCGCTGGAGAGTTTGACCGAGCAGCAGGCACGCCTGCAAAAGATGGCGTTCGACGCCGGTAGCGACATCGCCGAAGTGGCCGCTGAGCTGGTCCGCAAGGAAACCGAGGTGGT
The DNA here is from genome assembly GCA_047623125.1 of Janthinobacterium sp. GTDB lineage: Bacteria > Pseudomonadota > Gammaproteobacteria > Burkholderiales > Burkholderiaceae_D > Janthinobacterium. The sequence continues at coordinate 4,948 of JBLHNV010000142.1, forward strand.
CCGCCACAAACTGGCGCGCGAGCGGCTGGCGGCCCGGATTGCCGAAGATCAGGCCAACATTGCCAGCCTGGAAGGCAAGACCCAGGGCGCCAGTCTGGAACCCGAGCATGTGCGTGCGATGCGCCGCGCGCTCGATGGTGCCGGCGTCAAGCATGCGATGCTGTCCGACATCGTCGAAGTGAGCGACCCGCTCTGGCAGGGCGCGGCCGAAGGCGTGCTGGGCGGCTATGCTTCGGTGGTACTGCTGGCGCAAGCCACGGATGCGGGGCGCGCCCATCAACTGGCCGAGCAACTTCACTATCGTCATTTCATCGTGGCCGAGCAAGTCGCAGCGAACGTCGTCGACGACGACAGCTTGCTGGCGGTGCTGCGTTTTTCGGCACCGGTACCAAGCTGGCTGATCGATCAGCTTGGCCGCGTATGCCGGGTCGATAGCGTCGCCGCCGGCCTGGCATTGCCGGGCGGGCGGGAATGGATCACGCCCGGTGCTTACCACTTCGAGCGGCGCGGCGGACGCTCGCTGTTCGTCGAGCCAGCGCGCTACCGCTTCGGCCAGGCCGGCCGCGCGCAGCGCCTTGGCGCATTGCAAAAAACGCTGCCAGCCCTGATGGCCGAGGATGACCAGTTGATACTGGTGATCAGCAAGCTGGCCGGCGAGATCGGCGTTTGCCGCAGCCGCATCGCGGGCGTCGATGCGGCCAAGGAATTGACGGCGCGCCACGCCGAATTCGACGATGCGCTGGACAATGCGCAGCCTTTGAAAGCCGAACGCCTGGGCGTGGGCACCCGCCTCGGCGAGTTGCAATCCCTGACCAAGGCCGCCACCGTCACGCGCACCCAGACCGACGCGGCATGGCAAGGCGCGAAGGCCGAATTGGCGCAAGCTGAAGTGGCCGGCCGGCTGGCCCGCGAGCGCCATCAGGGCCAGCGCAGCGCACACCGCAGCGACTTGCTGGCCACGCGCACTGCGTGGCGCCGGTTGCCGTCAGGCTGGCGCCAGCGCGCGCATGGGCGCGCACTGCTGGCCGAGCACAAGAATGCACATCAGGTCGACTTGCGCATCATGGCGCTGCAGGCCGATCTGGTCGGGCGCGACTGGGAACAGGATGCAACAGTGATCGATCAGCAACAGCGGCTAGCCGGTCAATTGCATGCTCGGCAAGCGGAAACGGCCGAGCGTCGCTATCAGAACAACCGCGCCATCGAAGCGACGACCAACGCGCGCGGCGCCTATATCGAGCGCTTGCGCTACACGGTCAAGACGTATAGCCGCAACATCAAGGAACTGGGCCAGCTGGCCGGCATCGACGTGCATGCCGATCCGGTGCGCCTGGAAAACGACGATGTGCAACTGGCGCAGGCGGGCTTGCACGTACGCTTCAAGTTCGATGGCAAGGGCGCCATCGGCATGAACGATGGCGAGGCATCGGGCGGCCAGCAAGTGATGAAATCGCTGGTGTTGCTGATCGGTTTGCTGAAGTCGGAAAGCGGTTCCGGCGGCTTCGTTTTCATCGATGAGCCATTCGCCCATCTGGATATACGCAACATCCAGCTGGTCGGCGAATTCCTGAAAAATACCGACGCCCAGTATTTGATGACGACGCCGCTGACGCACAACACCGATGTCTACGATCCTTCGGAATTGACCTTGATTACCAGCAAGCGCAAGAGTGGCGCGCAGTGGGCGCAGCCGATCTTCGTGCTGGCGCGGCGCAGCGCAGCGGCAGCGGCAGCGGCAGAGTAAGCGTGGCCTGGCGCCGGGGCGCCAGGTAGTTGCAGGATGATTGCATCAAGGCAATGTCGGGTGTGCGCAGTGCGTCACCCGTCACTCATTACCCGACCTGCGCCTGCCCCGATGTCACCCCGAAGCTGGCGCATTGCCGTACCAATCTCGCCGCGTCCCTGTTCACCTTGACCTCAACCTCGGCGCTTCGACCAAACGGCAGCGGCGCCGCTTTGCGAGCGTTCGCAGCGCCCGAGGCGCGCTTGACCGTTTGCCGATCCATGCATCGCCAGGATTATTCTTTCGACATCTGAGCCGGAAGCCCCATACTTGGGGTCGACTCCGATTGCGATGCTCAAGCGGATGCGTGGCGTGGGTGCAATGGCAAATTTCAAGGAGCGGTCGAAGTGAAAATAGCGTATCTGGTCAATCAGTATCCGAAAGTGAGCCACAGCTTCATCCGGCGTGAAATTCTCGCCCTGGAGCAGCAGGGTTTTGACATCTTGCGCATCGCCATACGCGGCTGGGATAGCGAACTGGTCGATGCCGACGATGTGCGCGAGCGCGCGCGCACCCGCTATGTGCTGGGGGACGGCATGGCAAGCTTGCTGCTCGCTGCGTTGCGCATGTTCGTCGCCGGCCCGAGTCGCTTCCTGCGCGCTTTGATGCTGGCCTTGAAGATGGGCTGGCGCGCCGACCGGCCATGGCCGTACCACCTGATTTACCTGGCCGAAGCGTCGCGCATGGTGCCGTGGCTGGCGCGCTTCGGCGCGCGCCATCTGCATGCCCATTTCGGCACCAATTCGGCCGAGGTTGCGATGCTGGCGCAAGCACTGGGGGGCCCGCCCTACAGCTTTACCGTGCACGGGCC
>JBLHNV010000143.1:0-7532 GCA_047623125.1 Janthinobacterium sp.
GCGCTACAACAGTCCGGTCGGACCGATCAATGTCGATGTCGCCTACGGCCATGCGGTTCAGAAATATCGCCTGCATTTTTCCCTGGGATTCACCTTCTGATGTCCGACCATACTCCTCCAACTGCGCCAACTGCGCCAACGCCCGCATCAAAACCGGACGCCGCTGCGCCTCCTCACTTGCGGCGCTGGCCGCGCCGGCTCCTGATCGCCGTGCTCGGCATCGCCTTGCTGCTGGGCGCGGCATTCTGGCTGCTCGGGCGTGAATCGACATTGCAACTGCTGGTGCAAAAAGTGTCCGCTGCCAGCGGCGGGCAGGTCGACGTACGCGACGTATCCGGTTCGCTGTATGGCACGATGCACATCGGTCATGCCAGTGTGCGCAGCAAGTCCAGCAACATCACGGCGGTCGATATCGACATCAACTGGTCGCCGCTGCAATTTTTCTCAAACGGCATCGAAGTCAAGCAGTTGCGCGCCGCCAGTTTGAGCATCGAGAGCATCGGCCCGTCGACGCCGGCCGTATTGCCGCAATCGCTGGCGCCGCCATTTCGGCTGGCCATAGCTGATGCGCGCGTGGGCAAGCTGACTTTGATCTCTTCGGGTGCCGGCGCCAACGACCCGGCAGCCCCGGCAACGGTCATCGACAACCTGCGTTTGCGCTTGCATGGCGACCCTGACGGCTGGCGCTTGCAAGACGCCAGCGCAGCGACGCCGTGGGGTCTGGCGCAGTTTGAGGCCAGCATAGACGCACACAGTCCGTTCAAGCTCGATGCCAAGGCCAGCCTGACGCAAGCTGCTGCTGGCACCGAATCCGACCCCGAATCTGACGCCAAACCGGCCCGACTGTCGGCCACCGTGGGCGGCAATTTGTCTCTGCTGGAAGTGACCGCCAACGCCAGGTCCGGCACTGCCAGCGGCGCTGCCAGGCTGACACTGGCGCCGTTCGATGCCATCCTCTTGCGCGACATCCAGATCGATGGCAGCGGCATCGACCCGGCCCGCTTCAACCCGGCCTGGCCGCAAGCGGATTTAAGCATGCACATCGACGCCGCGCTCACATCAGACCAGAGCGTGTCGGGCACGCTGGCATTGAGCAATCATGGCGCGCCTGGGCCACTGGACACGCAGCGCCTGCCATTGCGCAGCATCAAGGCGCAATTGGCCGGCACCTTGACCGCGACCCGCATCGAACAAATCGTGCTCGACCTGGCGCAAGCGGGACAGGTCACCGGCGATGCGACGATCGCGCGCGCAGGTGTTGATGCCCCCATAGACAGCGCCGAGGTCAAGCTGCAGGCCGCGCGCATCGACCTGAAGGCGATCCTCGGTTCATTGAAAACGACGCAAATAGGCGGCCCGATCGATCTGCACAGCGAAGGCTTGACGCAAACGCTGACGGCAGCGCTGGCCGATCAAGGTGTGCGCCTGGACGTGCGCGCGACGATCGCGGGCGCGATGCTGCAAGTGCAACTGGCGCGCCTTTCCGCTGGCAAGGGCAGCATCGGCGTAACCGGACAGGCGGCGCTGGACCAGTTGCAAGCCTTCACACTGAAAGCCAGCGCGCTGCACTTCGACCCGGCTGCGCTCGGCCAGTATCCGACAGCGGACCTCAATGGGGACCTGATGCTCAAAGGCCAGCTATTGCCGCAGTGGCAAGTGGGCGCCGAACTGAAGCTGCGCGCAAGCCGGCTGCTGAACCAGCCACTATCGGGCAGCGCCAGCTTGCAAGCCGATGCCACGCATGTCAGCGCTGTCGATGCCACGCTCGCGCTGGGGCGCAACACCCTCAAGCTGGCCGGCGCCTTCGGCACCGCTGGCGAACAGTTGACATGGCGCGCCGCCGCGCCGCAATTATCAAGTGTGCACAGCAGCCTGGCGGGCGCTCTGGCCGCGCACGGCATCATCGAAGGGACGCTCAAAGCGCCGCGCAGCAGCTTCGAATTAAACGCACAGGCGTTGGGACTGAACGCGGGCCTGAATGCAAAACCCAATGCGGGCACGGCCTCGAAACCGGCCGCAGGCAAGGACAAGAATAACGATAGTTTGCTGCAAGCATCCGGCGTCATTACGCTGCGCGATCCCGGACGCCAGATCGACGTCAAGCTGAACGGCAGCGCGCGAGGCCTCAACCCGCGCGCCTTCGGCCCCTATGCCAGCGGCAGCATCAATGGCGATTTCAATGGCAGTATCAGCTTCGGCGACGGCGCGAAAATGGCGCTGGACCTGGCGCTGCAGCCATCGACGCTGTCGAATGCGCCGTTGTCCGGCCATGCCAGGCTGGTCGCCGATACCAAGCGCATCAGCAGCGCCGATATCGATCTGAAGCTGGGGCCAAACGTTCTGCTGGCGCGTGGCAGTTTTGGCGCTGCGAGCGACCAGATCGACTGGACGCTCGAGGCACCGCAACTGGCCACGCTGGGCCCCCACTTTGGCGGCGCGCTGCGCGGCTCCGGCATGCTGGCTGGCACCCTGGCCGCACCGACGCTGAGCGTGAACCTCGACGGCAAGAACTTGCGCGTGCTGGACGTGCACCGGATCAAGATGCTGCACGCCAATGCCCGCCTCGATAGCGACCGCAAGGGTACCGGTGCCGACGGTGCACTCATGGCCGACATCGAAATCAAGGATTACCGCTCGCCGAGCCTCGCATTGAGCGGCGTGCGCGTGCAAACGTCCGGCTCGCGCGCAGCGCACCGCTTGACGATCAACGCCGGCAACAGCGACTTCGATGCCGACCTGGGCATCAGCGGCGGCTTTAGCGAGCACGGCTGGAGCGGCACGCTGAACACCTTGCGCAACCGTGGCCGCCAGGCATTTGCGCTGCAGGCACCGGTGCCGGTACAGATCGTGGGCCCAGCCGATGGCGGCCTGGCCGGTTTGCTGCAGCCGGAGCGAATTTCCGTAAAAGATGCCGTGCTGGCGTTGTCAAAGGGCAGCATCCGCTTGCAGCAATTGGAAAAGAATGGCACTCAGTGGCGCAGCAATGGCCAGGCCACAGGCGTGGCACTGAGCTATCTGGCGCCACCGGCGTTGCAAGAGACCGTGCGCGGCGACCTGACACTGGGCGCCAGCTGGTCGCTCAAGCTGCAAGCGGCGCCGGGCACGGCGTCTGCCAAGACTGACATGACCGGCATGCTGCACGTATTTCGCGAAAAAGGCGACATCACGGTCGGCACCGGCATACCGCTGGCACTGGGGCTGACGGTGCTCGATGCCCGCATCGACGTCCAAGGCAATACGCTGCGCGTGCAAGCGAACGTCGACGGCGCGCGCGCCGGCACGGCCACACTGGACGCCAGCACGCAACTGGTGCAGGGCCGCATCGCCGATACCAGCGTGCTGCGCGCAACGGCCAGCGCCAACCTGCCATCGCTGGCACCGCTGGCGCCGCTGACCGGCCAGCCGGGCTTGAACTTCGATGGCGCATTGAAGATGGCGCTGAGCGCCGGCGGCAGCATCAAGTCACCAGTGCTTGGCGGCACCATCAACGGCGAAAAATTGATGCTGAACTGGGCCGAACACGGCATCAAGCTGAGCAATGGCCAGTTGCAAGCGAAGCTCGATGGCGATCGCTTGCTGTTGCAGCGCTTGCGCTTTGATGGCGTCAAAGGCAATGCCCAGGCCGAAGGCTGGCTGCGCTTTGCGAATGCCGAAACCAGCATGCAGATCAAGCTGATCGCCGACCAGTTGCAAGTGCTGGCCCGGCCCGACCGCACGCTGGTCGTCAGCGGCAACAGCACGCTGCAGCGCGACTTGAAAACTTTTTCGTTCGATGGCAAGTTCAAGGTCGACCGCGCGGCGATCGAACTGACGGCGCAAGATACGCCGACCATCAGCGATGACGTCGTCGTGCTGGGCAGGGCCAGCGCCAAGCCCCAGGCGCCAGGCCTGCCGCTCGGCATCAATGTCGAGATCGATCTGGGCGATGCGTTTCGGCTGCAAGGCTTCGGACTCGATGCCCGGTTGGCCGGCAACGTGCGCGTGCGTGCGCTGCAGCGCAGGCCGCCGACCGTGCTGGGCAGCATACGCGTGCTGAGCGGCACTTACGACGCCTACGGACAAAAGCTGACGCTCGAGCGCGGCGTGCTGAACTTCACCGGCGCGTACGATAATCCGGGTTTGAACATACTGGCCTTGCGCAAGCGCCCCGAAGGCACCGAATTGAGCGTCACGAATGTGGAAGCAGGGGTCGAAATTCGCGGCACAGCTCTGGCGCCGGTTGCCAAACTGGTCTCGACGCCGACAGTGCCCGACAGTGAAAAACTGAGCTGGCTGGTGCTCGGACATGGCACCGATGGCGGCAGTCAGCTAGGTTTGCTGAGCAGCGCGGCTGGTGCGCTGCTCAGCGGCGGCAAGGGCGACTCGCTGCAATCGAAGGTGGCCGATACGTTCGGACTCGACAGCATAGGGCTGAGCCAGGCGACCGGAACGGCCACCGGGCTCGAAGCCACCGTCGTAACGGTCGGCAAGCGCATCTCGCGCCGCGCTTACCTGAGTTTCGAGCAAGGCGTCGGCGCCGCATCAAGCCTGGTCAAGCTGCGCTACACGCTCAACGAACGCATCTCACTGCAATTCCAGACCGGCGCCAACAGCGCATTCGACGTGCTGTACACCTGGAGTTTCGACTAAGGACTCACTGAGCTCGGGTGAGGATCGGGCACCGGATCGTCCTGCGGCACAGGGTGCGGCACATGCGGATGCGGCTCCTGTAACGGTTCGTCGACCGGCACCGGGTCCGGCGCCCGGTGGGCTTGCTGGCTATATGTGTTCGGGTTCATGCGATCTCCATGGCAAGGACAATACTGCATCGTTCAACAAGATTGTACGCCCGCCGCCAGCGCGCTCATTGTTACGATCAAATCAGGTCAAGGCAGCGCATTCCTGACATACATTTCAAGCCAGCGATTGGTTTCATACAGCATCTGCATGATCGATTCGCGGGCCCGGTAAGCGTGGCTTTCATTGGGCAGCATGACCAGCCGCGCGGTGCCGCCCAGGCCCTTGATGGCCTGGAACATGCGTTCGCTCTGAATCGGGAACGTGCCCGGATTATTATCTTGCTCGCCGTGGATCATCAGCATCGCATCGAGGATCTTGTCGGCGTGATTGAACGGCGACATGGCCTGGTACACCTCGGGCGCTTGCCAGAACGGGCGTTCTTCGGACTGAAAACCGAACGGCGTCAGCGTGCGATTGTAAGCGCCGCTGCGCGCGATGCCGGCACGAAACAAGCGCGTGTGCGCCAGCAAGTTGGCCGCCATGAACGCGCCATATGAATGGCCGCCGATCGCGATCCGGTGACGCTCGGCGACGCCGCGCCGCACCACTTCATCGACCGCCGCTTCGGCATCGGCCACCAGTTGCGCCAGATAGGTATCGTTGGGTTCTTCGGCGCCGCTGCCAACGATCGGAAACGACGGATTGTCGAGCACCGCGTAACCCATCGCCAAAAATGCCGCCGGGCCCCAGTAACTGATGGCATTGAAATGATACGGCGAGCCGGTAGTCTGGCTGGCCGCGCTGGTCGATTTGAATTCCTGCGGATACGCCCACATCAGCATCGGCAGCGGCCCGTCGCGCTGCACCTCGTAGCCAGGGGGCAAGAGCAGCGTCGCCGTCAGGTCAACGCCATCAAAGCGCTGGTAACGGATCTGTTCCTTTTGCACATCCTTGAGTTGCGGCAGCGGATGCGGGAACTGCGTCAGCGCCGTCAATTGTTCGGCGCCCGGCAAGCCAAGGTCGCGCAGGTACAGATTGGGCCGCTCGCCCGGCGCTTCGCGCGTCGTCAGCAAGCGGCTGCCGTCATCGCTGAGCACCGCGACCACGTTTTCATAGTATGGCGCGGTGCTTTGAAACAGGCGCTGCTTGTGTTTGGTGACCAGGTTCAGACGGTCGATGAACGGGCGATCGCCATCGACTGACGCACCGGCCCCGTCAAACAGGATATCGTCATCGGGTCCGATCAGCAGGCGCGGCAAGCCGGCGCTGTCGGCTTGCATGACCGGCGTACCCGGGCTGTTGTAGCGGTCTTCCGACGAACCGGCATGAATCAGGTCCTGCGCCGTCTGCGGCCAGTCGGGCGCGATGCGCCAGAGCTTGATCGCGCGTGTCTTGTGCCAGTACTCGCTAAGCAGCGCGACGTCGGCGCGGCCCCAGAGCAGTCCCGCATAGCGCGACGTCAGCCTGGCCAGCACCTGCGGTGCGCCGGAAAATGGCGCCGCATGACTGAACACGATGTCGCGGATCGCCATGTCGAGCGCCGGATCGCCGCCATCTTGCGCTTCGGCCCACACCAGCGTGGCAGGTGCATCGACGCGCCAGCTGACATCGCGCACACCGCACGATACCGCATCGTGTCCCTGCGGCAAGCCCTCTTCCAGCGGCCGCTCGGCCACCATGTGCACTACCCGTCCCTCGAGATCGCGCACTTCGATGCGCTTGGCGAAGCTCGACGCCGGCACGATGTATGAATACGGACGCACCAGACTCAGCGTCAACAGATGCGCACCGCCGGGCGCCAGCACCGCGCGCGCAAACTGGCCTGGCTGGCCGATCAGGCGCGTGGCGCCGGACAGATCGACCTGCGCCAGTTGCAGCGTGATGTAATGATCGAACAGGCGCGCGTCGTCTTCGTTTTTCAGCAAGTCCGGATACGTGCGCAATTGCCTGGCAGCGCTGCCAGGCAAGCTGTCTTGCTGGCTCGGGCTGCCGGGAATGCCGCTCGCCTGCGGCGCCGGGCCGGGCACACGCAGATGCACCAGCAGGGCCAGGCTATCGGGCATCCACGAAAAGCCGCGCCCGAAGACGCAAGACAGCGGCGCGCTGGTCAGTTGCCTGGCGACACCGCTGGCGACATCGACCAGCCATAGCTGGACGCCGGATGCGACTATGCCGGCAGCCGGATCGGCATAGGCGACATGCGAAAAAGCCAGGCTGCGCTGGTCGGGCGACCAGAGCGTATCGGCGATGCGCAAATGTTGCGGCAAGCCGCTGACCGCCGTTTCCTGTTGCGTGGCCAGATCAAGCAAGCATAAACCGGTGCCGAACGTGAAACGGCTGGCCGAACAGGTGCGCGGATTGATGCGCAAACCTGCGAGCTTGAGCTCGGGCTGCGCCACTTCATCGATGCCCGGCAATGGCGGCGTCGGCAGCAAGGCGGCCAGATTGCGCTGCGGACTGAGGCTGATGGTCGGCGTGCGCGCCGCATCGACGATCGCTTGCAGCGCCGCCGGCGGACTTTGGTAGCCGCTGTTTTGCGCGCAGTCCAACGGCGAAGCGTCAATGGCAGCGTCAACGGGGACGTCGATGGCAAGCGCCATCGGTTCTGGCGGCAAGGCGGAGGCAGCGAATGAAGGATTATTTTTGGTCATGAAGGAACGATCTACTGGAAGGTGGGTAGGCTTGCCCACTGATGCTTCCATGTTGAGTCGATCGGACTGCGCTGTCAACCGTGCGTGGTCTGATCTGGCGCCAAGGCGGCCGATCCACACCTGCATGCCGGCAGACGCTGCGGCTGCCTTTCTGGCTTACAA
>JBLHNV010000144.1:0-7514 GCA_047623125.1 Janthinobacterium sp.
TGACCATTGTGGCGCGCCACCAGTTGCACCGGGAATCGGAATGGCGTGTCGTGCGATTCATCGTAGACCGACAGCGATTCGAGCAACTCGATCAGCGTCGGACCCTGGTACCAGCCGAGCTTGTCGCCACGCTCGACGACGTTGTCGCCGGTCAGCGCCGACAGCGGAATCGGGGTAATGTCTTTCAACCCCAGTTGCTGAGCGAATTCACGGTAGGCCTTGACGATGCGGTCGTAGACAGTCTGGTCGTAACCGATCAAGTCCATCTTGTTTACTGCCACCACCACATGCTCGATCTGCAGCAGGTGTGCGATCGTCGAATGGCGCTTGGTCTGGATCAGCAATTCGACGCTGCCATCGTCGCCCAGCTTGACCTTGGAGACGTCGATCAGGATGATCACCGCATCTGCAGTCGAGGCGCCGGTGACCATGTTGCGCGTGTATTGCTCATGGCCCGGTGTGTCGGCGATGATGAACTTGCGCTTGGGCGTGGCGAAATAGCGGTAGGCGACGTCGATCGTGATGCCTTGTTCGCGCTCCGCTTCGAGGCCATCGGTCAGCAGCGACAGGTCGATTGTGTCGCCGACGGTGCGCTTGTGTTTGGCGCGCGACATCGCATCGAGCTGGTCGGCGAAGATGCCCTTGCTGTCGAACAGCAAACGCCCGATCAGCGTGCTCTTGCCATCGTCGACCGAACCGGCCGTGATGAAGCGCAGCATGCCGCGTTCGTTGGTGTGGTCGATAGTGTTGTTTTGGACTGCTGCGTTCATCAGAAATACCCTGCTTTCTTGCGTTTTTCCATCGATGCTTCCGAGGTCCGGTCATCCGTCCTGGTGGCACCGCGTTCGGTGATTTGTGTTACCGCCGTCTCGGCGATGATGTCGTCGAGCGTCGTCGCAGTCGATGCGACCGGGCACGTGCACGAGATGTCACCGACGGTGCGAAAACGCACGGACCGGGTTTCCACCGTTTCGCCGGGCAAGGCTGGCGTCAGATCGGTCAAAGGCACCAGCAAGCCTTGGCGTGGGATCACCTGGCGCTGGTGCGCGAAGTAGATCGGCGGCAGTTCCAGTTTTTCGCGTGCGATGTATTGCCAGACGTCGAGTTCGGTCCAGTTCGAGATCGGAAATACCCGCATGTTCTCACCCGGATGCACGCGTGTATTGTACAAATCCCATAATTCGGGGCGCTGCGCCTTCGGGTCCCACTGACCGAATTCGTCGCGGAATGAAAAAATGCGTTCTTTGGCGCGGGCTTTTTCTTCATCGCGCCGCGCGCCGCCGATGCAGGCGTCGAACTTGTGGGTTGCAATGGTTTCAAGCAGCGTCACCGCTTGCGCCGCGTTGCGCGAGTCGGTGGCGGGGTTGCGCAAACGCACGGTGCCGCGCTGTATTGATTCCTCGACCGAGCCGACGACCAGGCGTTCGCCGATCTCTGCCACTTTCTTGTCGCGGAAAACCAGCACCTCCGGAAAGTTGTGGCCAGTGTCGATGTGCACCAGCGGAAATGGAAATTTGCCGGGACGGAAAGCCTTTTCAGCCAGGCGCAGCAAGACGACGGAATCCTTGCCGCCGGAGAACAACAGCGCCGGATTGGCCGATTCGGCCGCCACTTCGCGCATGATGTGGATCGCTTCGGATTCGAGGCTATCGAGGTGACGTTCGTTCAATAATGTATTCATAGGTCTGCTCTGTTTTTTGATATGTTCAAGCGATAGTCAGGCTGCTGCGGATTTGATGCGGATCAGTTTTCCATCCACCATGTGCAAACCGCATTCCTTTGAGTCAGGATTTTCCCACCACCAGCGCCCGGCCCGCACATCTTCGCCCGGTTCCACGGCGCGCGTGCAAGGGGCACAGCCGATTGACGGATAACCCTGGTCATGCAGCGCATTGTAAGGCACATTGTTGTCGCGAATGTAGTTCCAGACATCCTGTTCTGACCAGTCAGCCAGCGGATTGAACTTGCGCATCTGGTGGGCTGTGTCATCTTCCTCGACCGGCAGTTCTGAGCGCGTGTTCGATTGTGCACGGCGCTGCCCGGTGACCCAGGCCTTGTTGCCAGCGAGGGCACGTCCGAGCGGCTCGACCTTGCGGATGCGGCAGCATTCACGGCGCATCTCGACGCTGTCGTAAAACGCATTCAAGCCATTTTGCCCGACATAGGCATCGACCGCAGCGCTCTGCGGGCGGTAGAGCGCGATGTCGACACCGTAGGTTTGCTTGACCTTGACCAGCATGTCCAGCGTTTCTGCCGGCAAACGACCCGTTTCCAGAGAAAAGATCCCGATCGGCAGCTGCGCCTTCAAGATCAGGTCGGTCAGTACCATGTCTTCGGCCGCCAGGCTCGATGCGAACACGGCCGGTGAGAAATCACGTACGATGCGCTCCAACGTGGCGCCTGTGGCTGCGAGCAGCGCCGCCATGTCGGGCCCGGTATTGTTGTTTGTGTCGTTCATCATCGTTTCCGTTCAAATGCCGGACGCGTTGTCGGCGTCCGGGTTCTGGAGTGTGGGCGACTGGCGCGAATGGCGCCGGAACAACGGGGTTTTTTGATCCCACGACGTCTGATAAGTTTCCGAAAAATCGGACAAACCTTTCAGTGCATCGTGGATATTGCGATCAGGTCGGGTTGCAAAGGCGTCGAAGCCGACCCGTGACATCGAAAACAACTGGTCGCGCAACACGTCGCCGATGGCGCGCAATTCGCCCTTGTAGCCGAGGCGGGCACGCAAGTTATAGGCAATCGAAAAACCGCGTCCATCGGTGAACTTCGGAAAATTGACCCCGATCAGGGTCAATTTTTCGATGTCGTCGGCCAGCGCTTCTGGCCGCTCATCGGCCGCCAGCCAGACGCCGATGTCGGGCAAACGCGCGCTCAGAGCGGCGCGCTGTGCCTGCCATACCGACAGCGGCACGATTACCTTGCCGGCGGGTATCACCACCGCGTCGGCTGCCTCATCGTCGTCCAGACGCAGCAAGGCCCAGTCATCTTCGACGACTGCCCGGTTCTTGATTATTTCATCGCGTGATTCAAACATATTCATCTTCCCCAACCAAATGGCCGACCTTGATCGGCGTTGCATACACGTGTTCCTTGAATGGCGCGACGCCCATGCGCTGTGCCGTATCGATAAACCGCTCTCCCTCGACACGATCGCGCACGTATACGTGCAGCAAGCGGGCGATGACTTCTGGCATTTGTTGCGACGAAAACGACGGCCCGATGATCTTGCCGATCGCCGCGCTATTGCCTTGCGCACCGCCGACCGACACTTGATAAAATTCGCTGCCATCCTTGTCGACGCCCAGGATGCCGATGTTGCCGACGTGGTGATGGCCGCAGGCGTTGATGCAGCCGGAGATGTTGAGTTCGATATCGCCGATATCATGCTGAAAATCGAGGTTGTCGAAACGCTCGGCAATGGCAGCGGCGATCGGCAGGGACTTGGCGTTGGCCAGCGAGCAAAAGTCGCCACCGGGGCAGCAGATGATGTCAGTCAGCAAACCGATGTTTGGCGTTGCCAGGCCATGTGCCTTCGCTTCGTTCCACAGCTTGAACAGCTGGGATTGCTTGACATCGCCCAGCACCAGGTTTTGCTCATGCGTGACGCGTAATTCGCCCAATGAATAGCGCTCGGCCAGATCGGCGATGAAGTCGATCTGCTCCGCCGTTGCATCGCCCGGCGGCACGCCGGTTTTCTTCAGCGACAACAGCACCACGGCATAACCGGGCACCTTGTGCTGCTTGACATTGCGCTTGAGCCAGTTGGCAAACGGCTTGTTTTCGACATGCAAGCTGGCCGGATCGATGGTGCTCAGCGTTTCATAGGCCGGTGGTGTGAAATAGGCGGCAATACGCGCCATTTCTTCTTCCGTCAGCGTCGACGCGCTATCCTTCAGGTCGGCCCATTCAGCTTCAACCTGACGTGTGAATTCTTCGACGCCCAGCGCCTTGACCAGAATCTTGATGCGCGCCTTGTACTTGTTGTCGCGTCGGCCGTATTGGTTGTAGACCCGCATCACCGCTTCGATATAGGTCAGCATGTGTTGCCATGGCAAGAATTCGCGCACCACACTGCCGATGATCGGCGTGCGGCCCATGCCGCCGCCGACCATGACCTTGAAGCCGATCTGGCCATCATCGCCATGCACGACCGTCAAACCGATGTCGTGCACGGCGATCGCGGCGCGGTCTTCCAAAGCGCCATTGATGGCGACCTTGAACTTGCGCGGCAGCGCCAGGAACTCGGGGTGAAAGGTGCTCCATTGACGCAAGACTTCTGCGTAAGGACGGGGATCGATGATCTCGTCGAACGCGACGCCGGCGTATTCGTCGGACGTGATGTTGCGGATGCAATTGCCCGAAGTCTGGATGGCATGCATCTCGACCGATGCCAGGTCAGCCAGAATGGCGGGCGTCTGTTCCAGTTCGATCCAGTTGAACTGAATGTTCTGGCGCGTCGTGAAGTGGCCATAGCCGCGATCGTATTTGCGTGCGATATGGGCGAACATGCGCATCTGGGTCGACGACAGCAAGCCATACGGTACGGCAATGCGCAACATGTACGCATGGCGCTGCATGTACAGGCCGTTTTGCAGGCGCAGCGGCAGGAATTCATCTTCGGTCAATTCATCGGCGATGCGGCGCTGCACCTGATCGCGGTATTGGGCGATGCGTTCCTTGACGATGAGGCGGTCGTATTGGTCGTAGTGGTACATGGCATTCCTAAATCGAGATGAGTATGTGGCAACTTATCGGGCAACTTGCTGAGCCACTTGTTGGAGAAATCAATAGATCAGTTTCACTGCTACGGCGGTGAGTGTAGTGGCCAGCAGGGCCCGTAAGAATTTTTCTGGTACTGAGCGCGCAAACCACGAACCGATCATGATGCCGGGAACTGAGCCGAGCAGCAAGGCTACCAGCAAATTCCAGTCGATCGAACCGAGCCACCAATGGCCGACAGCGGCGATGGCTGTCAATGGTACGGCATAAGCGATATCGGTACCGGCCACTTCCGCCGCCGACATGCGCGGATACAGCATCACCAGCAAGGTGGCGCCGATTGCGCCAGCGCCGATCGACGATACCGTCACCAGAGCGCCCAGCACGGCGCCGGAAATGATCGTGGCCCACATCAGAGCAGGGCCCTGTAATTGCTTTTCCGGGTGCGCGTTCAGCCAGATCATCATCTTGCCCTTGAACAACAGCGCTACCACGGTCATCAAGACCGAACCGGCGATCGAATAACGGATGATCTGGCCGATTTCCTGGTTCAGCGCGCCAAACCATTTCAGCGAAAATGTCGCCAGCACGGCGGCAGGCAATGCCCCGATGCACAAGCGTTTGACGATATCCCAGCGCACCGTGCCACGCAGACGGTGCGTGAAGGTGCCTGCAGTTTTGGTGATCGATGCGAAGGCCAGGTCAGTGCCGACCGCTACCGACGGCGATATGCCGAACAGCAGTGTTAATAGTGGCGTCATCAATGACCCGCCGCCAACCCCGGTCATTCCGACCAGCAATCCGACACCAAATCCAGCGACGATATAAGACAAAGTCATGCACGCTCTCCCAAAGTACCCGCAATAGTAATAAAATTCATCTTTATTCCAAAGGACTTAGTATCTATTTGCTTATATGCATATTTGATATAAGCAAGATACAAGCAACGCGCAAACTGGCCGCATTGCAGTTCTGGATTTTCTTAGTAATAAGGACAAGCAATGAACCTCCACCAATTGCGTTTCGTGCGAGAAGCCGTGCGCCAGAACTACAATTTGACCGATGCCGCGAAGGCGCTGTTTACGTCGCAGCCCGGAGTGTCGAAGGCCATCATCGAACTCGAAGAAGAACTGGGTATCGATATTTTTACGCGTCACGGCAAGCGCGTACGCGGGCTGACCGAGCCAGGCCGGCTGGTGCTGGGTTCGGTTGAGTTGATCATGCAGGAGATCGATAGCCTGAAACGCATCGGCAAGGAATATGCCGCTCAAGATAGTGGCAGTTTTACCATCGCTACCACCCATACCCAGGCCCGGTATACACTGCCCAGAGCGGTGCAGGCGTTCATGCTGAAGTTTCCGAAGGTCCGTTTGTCGCTGTTGCAAGGCAATCCGCGCCAGATCGCCGAGATGGTGCAGCGCGATCAGGCCGACCTTGCCATCGCGACCGAATCGATCGCCGCCATCGATGGCTTGATCACGTTGCCATGCTCGCAGTGGGAGCATATGGTGGTAGTGCCGCCCGACCATGCACTGCTGAAATTGAAATCGCTGACGCTGGAAGACATCGCCGCATTCCCGTTGATTACCTATGACAGTGCGTTCGCTGGGCGCAGCAAGATTGACCATGCTTTTTCACTGCGTGGCTTGAAGCCGGACGTGCTGCTGGAGGCCATCGATGCCGATGTCATCAAGACTTATGTTGAACTGGGGATGGGGGTTGGTATCATAGCGGGCATGGCCTTCGATGCCGAGCGCGACAAGAACCTGCGCGCGATGTCGGTCGGCCACTTGTTTGGCATGAATGTGTCACGCGTGGCGATCAAGCAGGGCGCCTATTTGCGTAGCTACGTTTACACTTTCATCGAATTGCTGTCGCCGACATTGAACCGCAAGTTGCTCGAACAGGCGATGCGCGGCGAGAAGGACCATTACGAACTTTGACTCACATTTTGAACCGGATTTTCAACTGAATTTTCAAGCGAATTTTCAAGCGAATTTCCAACATACTTACCGAACACGATTGACTATGACAGACGAAAAGAAACACATGATCAGTGACCAGCTTGCCAAATATTACGCATTGAGCGCCCCGACCTACGAGCAAGTCTATGCCCTTCCCGAACGTCAGGACGATCTGGACGCATTGCACGAAAAGGTGCTGCAGGTGCTGCGCGGCCATAAGGTGCTGGAGATTGCTTGTGGCACTGGCTACTGGACCGAGACCATCGCCCAGAGCGCCGCTTCAGTGCATGCCACCGACATCAACCAGGAAATGCTGGCCTTGGCCAGCAACCGCGGGCTAAGTACGGTGCAGTTCAGCCTGGCCGATGCCTTCGACTTGCCGGAAACGATCGCGGCCGATGCCGGTCCATTCACCGCATGCTTCGCCGGTTTCTGGTGGTCGCACGTGAAGCGCGAAGATCAGGAGCGCTTTCTGGCCCACTTGCGCGCCAGACTGGGCAAAGATGTGCTGCTGGTGCTGATAGACAATACCTACGTCGAAGGCAGCAGCGGCACCATCGCGCGCACCGATGCCGAAGGCAACACGCACCAGATCCGTACAGCCGTCGATGGCCAGCGCTACGAAGTGCTGAAGAACTTTCCTTCGGACAGCGCCTTGCGCAAGAAAATGGGCGCGTCGGTGCGTGAAATCCGCATCCTGCGCCTTGAATACTATTGGCTGCTGAGCTGCCGCCTTAAATAGACTTCCTTCCTGTATCGCTGGCGCCCTGCGCCAGCGTATCCCTGCTTTCCTTTCTTCTTGTCTTTTTCCTCCTCCTCCGCCTT
>JBLHNV010000145.1:0-7513 GCA_047623125.1 Janthinobacterium sp.
GCGAACGTTGTTCTTCGACCAGATGCTGGGTGAGGCTGATGCGTTTCATGGATTCCCTTGTCGTTTGCTTGCGTCTTGCTCGCATGCTGTTATGAATATAAAGATGAGTCTGTTTGGGCGGCTTTTTTGGCTGGCCCGATGATCAATTATTCGGCCAGCGCCTTGCTGACGACTTCGAGCACGTCGTTGGACAGCGTGCTGCTGTGCGCCACGCGTTCCAGCGCGCCTTTCATGTGCACCTGCAGCGCCGGCGCAAAGCGGCGCCAGCGATCCATGGTGCGCGCCAGGCGCGCCGCTATTTGCGGATTGAGCGCGTCGAGCGCGATGACTTGCTCGGCCCAGTAGGCATGGCCGCTGCCGTCCACGGCGTGGAACTGCGCAGGATTGCCGTTGCAAAAGCTGAAGATCAGGCTGCGCGCCCGGTTCGGGTTGGTCAGCGTGAAGGCCGGATGCGCCATCAACGCGCGCACGGCGGCAACATCGGTGCCGGGCGCGCCGGCTTGCAGCGCAAACCATTTGTCGATGACCAGCGCATCGCGGTCAAAATCACGGTGAAAGTCGTGCAATGCGCGCGCCGCTGCTTCCGGCGCGCTGCCGTGAATGAGCCCCGTCAAGGCGGCCGCGCGGTCGGTCATGTTGCCAGCGGCACCGAATTGCTGCTCGGCCAGCGCGGCGGCGCCCGACGCGGCGGCGCCCGACGCCGTCAGCAAATAAGACAGCGCCAGGTTTTTCAGCGCGCGTTTGCCGGCCGACAATGCGTCCGGACTGTACGGCCCCGGTGTCAGGTTGGCATGGTATTGCGCCAATAATTCCGGCGCCAGCAATTCGCCTATGCTGGCGCGCATGAACTTGCGCGCCGCGTGGATCGCTTGCGGATCGATGACCGTCATCTGGTCGGCGATGACGCTCTCGGACGGCAGAGTCAACGCCTGTTCGCGGAAAGACGGGTCCAGCGTGACATCGAGCAACAGCGCGCGCAACGCATCGATGAAGGTGGCGTCAAGCGTCAATGCGGCGCCGTTCGCGCTGGCCGCAGCGAGCATCAGCAGGCGCGTCATGGCCAGGCGCTGGCCGGCTTCCCAGCGATTGACCGGGTCGCTGTCATGGCGAAACAGATGCAGCAATTGGGCGTCAGAATAGGCGTAGTCGAGCACCACCGGCGCCGAGAAATTGCGCAACAGCGATGGTACAGGCAGTTCCATGACGCCGGTGAAGCGGAACGTTTGCGAGGCTTCGGTCAGTTCCAGCACAATGGTAGTGAGCGGCGTGGCCGTGGCCATTGCAACCGTACCTTCCAGCGTCAGTGGCAAATCATGGCCGTCACAGCCCAGCAAACCGAGCGCGACAGGAATGTGGAACGGCAGCTTGTCTGGCTGGCCGGGCGTGGCCGGGCAGCGTTGCGACAAGGTCAGATCAAGCGTGTGCGCTGCTGCATCGTAATGCGTCACTGCCGTGACGACCGGCGTGCCGGCCTGGTCGTACCAGCGCTCGAACTGGTTCAGGTCGCGCCCGTTGGCGTCAGCCATCGCAGCGCGGAAATCGTCGCACTGTACGGCTTGCCCGTCGTGGCGTTCGAAATACAGGTCCATGCCCTTGCGGAAACCGTCGCGACCGACCAGCGTCTGCATCATGCGCACCACTTCGGCGCCTTTTTCGTAGATCGTGACGGTGTAGAAATTGTTGATTTCAACGAAAGAATCGGGCCGCACCGGATGCGCCATCGGCCCCGCATCTTCCGGAAACTGGGCCTGGCGCAGCGTGCGCACCTGGTCGATGCGGCACACTGCGCGACCGCTGTCGGTACCGATCATGTCGGCTGAAAATTCCTGATCACGGAACACGGTCAAACCTTCCTTCAGCGACAACTGGAACCAGTCGCGGCAAGTGACGCGGTTGCCGGTCCAGTTGTGGAAGTATTCATGGCCGACTACCGCTTCGATGCCGGCATAGTCGATGTCGGTCGCCACGCGCGGGTTGGCCAGCACGAACTTGGTGTTGAAAATATTCAAACCCTTGTTTTCCATCGCGCCCATGTTGAAGTCGCCGACGGCGACGATCATGAAACGGTCCAGATCGAGTTCCAGCCCGAAGCGCTGTTCATCCCAGCGGATGCTGTTTTTCAGCGATTGCATCGCGTAATCGGTCTTATCGAGATTGCCGTCCTCGACCCATACCTGCAGCAGCACTTCGCGCCCGCAGCCAAGCTTGAACTGTTCTTGCTGACACACCAGACGCGCCGCGACCAGCGCAAACAGATAAGAAGGCTTTTTGAACGGGTCTTCCCATACCGCGTAATGGCGACCATTTTCCAGTTCGCCGGCGTCGATCAGGTTACCGTTCGACAGCAGCACAGGATATTTTTCGCGGTCGGCGCGCAGCGTGACGGTATATTTTGCCATCACATCCGGGCGATCCGGAAAAAAAGTGATGCGGCGAAAACCTTCGGCTTCGCACTGCGTGAAAAAATTGCCATTCGATACATACAGGCCCGACAGCGTGGTGTTCTTTTCCGGCGCGGTCGCGGTCTCGATTTCCAGCGTCACGCGTTCAAATGCGCAAGGAATCGTCAGCATCGCTTCGCTCAAGCTGTACTGGGCCGCGCTCAGCTGCACGCCGTTCATCGTCAAGCGCAGCAGTTCAACGTCGGCGCCGTGCAATGCGATGTCAGCGTTGACGGAACTGTCCGGATTACGCGTCATGACGATCCGGGTCGTCACGCAGGTGCGCACCGGGTCGAGATCAAAAGCGAGCTCTACCGTATCGACCAGAAAACCCGGTGCCGTGTAATCTGTGCGGTGAATCGTCTGGGGCTGGTCTGTGCGCATGGGAATTTTAGTAAGGAAAATAAGCCCCCATTCTACCAATACCTGCCGGTTGCGACGCTGTTTCTTCGGGTTTCTTCAGTTTCTTGACGCGCAACAAAGCTACGGTAGCACACTGTAATAATGGCACAAGCGCGCCAAGCCGATCGCAGACTAGAATTTGGTATTGCCATGCGTATCAAATGCCAATATGCGCATGCTCATTCATTGTTGGACTTGTTGGAGGTTCCCATGATCAGATATCTCACCATGTTGGCGGGCGCGCTGCTGCTATCGGGCTGCGCCACGACGCTACGCAGCGATGTGACCGTCTTGCACGATTGGCCGGCCCAGATGCAGGATAAATCGTATGTATTCAAGGCACCACCGGCATCGGACGACACAGCGCAATATCAAAGCTATCTGCAGCTGGTGCGGGCCGAACTGAGTTCACTGGGTTTTACCGAAGGGCGTGATGCCAATGCTGCCAGGCTGACGGTATCGATGCGATTCCTGACCACCGAGTACCAAGTGCGCATGCTACAGACGATCGACCCGTTCTGGAACGGACCCTACTTCCGGAACGGCTCCTACTTCCGGGGGGGCATTGCGTATGACCCATGGCAGTTTAGCGGCTTGCCCGGCTACGCCAACTACCACCCGCTTTACAATCCATTCCGGCATGGTCCGCCGGTGCTGAGGGAAACCGTGCACTACAACTATGAACGCCAGCTGCACGTAACCATCGCTGCCAAAGACGGCGCGCCAATGTTCGACGTACAAGTCAGGAACACCAGCACCATCGCCGCAACGCCGACCGTCATGCCGGCACTGGTCGCGAGCGCCTTTGCCGGTTTCCCCGGTCAGAGCGGCGTGCCGCACCAGATCGACCTGAAGCTCGAAAACGAGCGCAATTGAACCGGATCGTTTGCAAAAGGCACATTAACGGTTGCAAATTGACGC
The DNA here is from genome assembly GCA_047623125.1 of Janthinobacterium sp. Taxonomy (GTDB): domain Bacteria; phylum Pseudomonadota; class Gammaproteobacteria; order Burkholderiales; family Burkholderiaceae_D; genus Janthinobacterium. The sequence continues at coordinate 3,765 of JBLHNV010000145.1, forward strand.
AGTCAGGCTAACTGGCAGCTGCGGCTACGAGTAGTAGGCTTCGGCCGAAAGCGTGATGACGCCGATCAGCATCACGGCGAACACCAGTGCGATCAGCAAGCGACCGAACTTGGGTGAACCATCACCGTCACCGGAGACTGTGGCAACGGGTTTCAAGACTGGCTTCGGCGGCTGGCTCATCGGGGAAAGCTCATTTCAGGTCTATGGCAACAAAATGGAAGAACCGGTCGTCTTGCGTGACTCCAGTTCGCTGTGGGCCTGCACCACGTCAGCGAGATGATAACGCTGATTTATTTCAATCTTCACCTGTTTGCTCTTGACGACGTCGAACAGCGCATGCGCCGATGTTTCGAGGTCTTCGCGCGTGGCCATGTAATGCCCCAACGAAGGCCGGGTGATGAGCAGCGAACCACGCGAGGCCAGTTCGCCCAAGCTGAACGGCGGCACCGGCCCTGACGAGCTGCCGAAACTGACCATCATGCCCAGCGGCGCCAGGCAATCGAGCGAACCGATGAAGGTATCCTTGCCGATCGAATCGTAGACCACCGATACGCCCTTGCCATTGGTAATGTCGCGTACCCGCTCGGTGAAATTTTCCTTGTTGTAATTGATGACATGGGCACAGCCATGCGCGCGCGCGAGTTCGGCTTTTTCTTCGGAGCCGACGGTGCCGATCAAGGTCACGCCCAGCAATTTGGCCCACTGGCACGCGATCAGACCGACCCCGCCGGCAGCTGCGTGGAACAGCACCGTATCGCCAGACTTGAGCGCCACGGTGCGGTGCATCAGATAGTGTACCGTCAAGCCTTGCAGCATCATTGCCGCCGCCATATCAAACCCGATATCGTCTGGCAGCACCATCAGTTTTGCGGCCGGCAGATTGCGCAACTCGGCATAGGCGCCGTTCGGCCCGCCAGCATAGGCCACCCGGTCGCCGACCTTCACTAGCGTGACGCCGTCACCAACCGCCTCGACGACGCCGGCACCTTCCATCCCGAGTCCGCCCGGCAACGGTTGCGGATACAAGCCGGTGCGAAAATACACGTCGATAAAATTGAGTCCGATCGCATGGTGGCGCACTTGCGCCTCGCCCGGTCCGGGCGCTGCCACGTCGACATCGACATATTCCATCACATCCGGCGCGCCGGTCTTGCTGAAGCGGATCACTTTTGTCATACCGTATTTCCTCTGGTGGGGTGAAACGGGACTGCCACGGGGATTGTCACAAAATTATCACTTCCGCGACAGCAAATAAATTCCGAAAAGCACAAGACTGGTGCCGGCCAGTTGCCACTGCGTGACAGGTTCGTTCAGCAACCAGGCACCCAGAAACAGCGTCGACACCGGCCCGACCATACCCGCCTGCGACGTGGCTGCGGCGCCGATGCGGGCCACCGCAGTCATCGTCATGAATACCGGAAACACCGTGCACAGCACGCCGTTCAGCAGCGACAGCCAGTACACGGGCATCGGCTGCAGCAGCGTTTCAACCGGGCGCAGCACGAAAAACTGGCCGATGCAGGCGACGCTGGAAACGCACATCGCATACGACACCAGACGCAGCGCCCCGATCCGCTTCACCAGTTCGCCCGAACTCAGCAAATAAAAGGCATACGAGCAGGCAGCACCCAGCACCAGTAGAGAACCGAGCACGACGTTGCTGCCACCACCTTGCAAATCGTGGATGAACACCAGCACGATGCCGCAATATGAGACGGCCAGCGCCAGCCACTGCATGCGACTGATATGGCGCTTGAAAAATAGCGCCGTGATCAACAGGACGAAAGTCGGCGTCAAAAATAAAATCAAGCGTTCGAGCCCGACCGAAATATATTGCAACCCGAGGAAATCGAGAAAGCTCGACAGATAATAGCCAACCAGCCCCAGCCCGACCAGACGCCAGCGATCAATATTTGACAGCGGCGCCGCGCTGCACATCTGCCACAGCGCAATGGCGCCGAACACCGGCAGCGAAAACATCATCCGGAAGGCGATCAGCGTGACGGCGTCGATCTGGTAGCCATACAACAGTTTGGCCACGATAGCCTTGGTCGAAAATAGCACTGCGCCGCCGATGGCGATGGCCAAGCCGCCCATATAGGCCGGGCTCTTGATTGCATCGGGGTCGGCATTGCTTATACTTTTGCTCATCTATTAATTGTAAGCGATTGTAAGGACCAATCGGAAAATACCGGCGCCGACGACAGCGGCGATGGCAGTAACCGCTATGCTAAAATATTGGCCATAAATGTATGCACAAGCAACACAAGCAGCACACACAGGCGCACGACGCCAGGGAAGATTTGACATGGCTGGACACAGCAAATGGGCTAACATTAAGCATAAAAAGGCCGCCACCGACGCCAAGCGCGCCAAGGTATGGACCCGATTGATCAAGGAAATCACGGTCGGAGCGCGCATGGGTGGCCCCGACATCGCAACCAATCCGCGCCTGCGCCTGGCAGTCGAAAAGGCGGCCGACGCCAACATGCCCAAAGATAACGTACAGCGCGCGGTCACCCGCGGCGCCGGCGGCATCGATGGTGCCAATTACGAAGAAGTCCGCTACGAAGGCTACGGCATCAGCGGCGCAGCGGTCATCGTCGAATGCATGACTGACAACCGGGTGCGCACGGTAGCCGAAGTGCGCAATGCGTTTTTGAAAAACGGCGGTAACATGGGCACAGAAGGCTCGGTCGCCTTCATGTTCAAGCATTGCGGCCAGTTCCTGTTCGCGCCCGGCGCCGATGAAGACACGCTGATGGAAGCGGCGCTCGAAGCGGGCGCCGACGATGTCATCGCCGACGATGAAGGCGGCTTCGAAGTGCTGTGTACGCCGAATGATTTCGCGCGCGTCAAAGAGGCGCTCGAAAAATCCGGATTCAAAGCCGAAGTGGCCGAGATCATCCAGAAACCGACTGTCGAAACCGTATTTACCGGCGAAGACGGCATCAAAATGCAAAAATTGCTGGACGCGCTGGAAAACCTCGACGACGTGCAGCAAGTGTTTGCCAACGCGCTGGTCGAAGACTGAACTTGAGCTCCTTCGGCGCTCCCCTGTTATTAATTTTTACTCTGTTTTCAACCTGAACGAACGGTCCCCATGAAAATCCTGGTAGTCGGCTCTGGCGGCCGCGAACACGCACTGGCCTGGAAACTGGCGCAATCGGAACGCATCCAACTGGTGTATGTCGCACCCGGCAATGGCGGCACCGCCCGCGACGGGCGCCTTGTCAACATCAACATCAGCGAGCCGCTCGAACTGGCCGATTTCGTTGAAAAGGAACACATCGCGCTCACCGTCGTCGGCTCGGAAACGCCGCTGGCGGCCGGCATTGTCAACCTGTTTCGCGCGCGCGGCCTGAAGATCTTCGGCCCCACCAAAGAAGCGGCGCAACTGGAATCGTCGAAGGACTTCGCCAAGTCTTTCATGCAGCGCCACGCCATTCCGACCGCGCTGTACCAGACCTTTTCCGAGCCGGCGCCGGCCCATGCTTACATCGATGAGCAAGGGGCGCCGATCGTGATCAAGGCTGACGGACTGGCCGCTGGCAAGGGTGTCGTCGTCGCGATGACGCTGGAAGAAGCCCACAAGGCAGTCGACATGATGCTGTCCGATAACCAGTTCGGCGATGCCGGCGCGCGCATCGTCATCGAAGAATTCCTGGCCGGCGAAGAAGCGAGCTTCATCGTCATGTGCGATGGCAAGAACGTCTTGGCACTGGCCACCAGCCAGGACCACAAGCGCC
>JBLHNV010000146.1:0-7456 GCA_047623125.1 Janthinobacterium sp.
GGATGGCCGACGCCTTGCCAGCCAGCTTCGGCAAAGGCCTTGAAGGCGGGCTTGAAGCCGGCCGAAGTTGTCACCTGGCCATCGTGAAAATGGCTGGGTTCCTTGTCACTGGGCCAGTTCAGCGGCGCCACCACGGCACTGCAAAATTTGGCATTTTCCTCCAGCACCGCTTCAGCCGTATCCAGCGTCGCGTCGGCGCAGCCGGGCAGCGCATTGACGGCGGCCAGGCCAGCGAGTTCTGTCATCACGAACAACATGTCTTTCAAGGGGGCGACATAAGGCATTTGATACTCCAAAAATAAAAGCCACGCTGGTCCCGCATTTAAAAAGCGGGACCAGCGTGGCTGGTGACATCGGCGTCAGGGCTCAATGGTCTAAGTTCAATGGTCTAAGTTCAACTCAACGTGGCATCAGGCTTAAGCGAGTTCCTTGACCAGTTCGGGCACGATGTCGAACAGATCGCCAACGATGCCATAGTCGGCCACGGAAAAGATCGGTGCTTCCGAATCCTTGTTGATCGCGACGATGGTCTTCGAATCCTTCATGCCGGCCAGATGCTGAATCGCGCCGGAAATGCCGACCGCGACGTACAAATTCGGCGCGACGATCTTGCCGGTCTGGCCCACTTGCCAATCGTTGGGCACAAAGCCGGCATCGACTGCAGCGCGCGAGGCGCCCATCGCGGCACCGAGGCGGTCGGCCAATGGCTCCAGAATCTTGAAATTGTCTCCGGAACCCATACCGCGGCCACCCGACACGATGATCTTGGCTGCCGTCAGTTCAGGACGGTCCGACTTGACCACTTCGCGCTTGATGAACGCCGACTTGCCCGAATCGGCGCAAGCGGCCAGCGCCTCGACGACTGCGGTGCCGCCGGTGGCGGGTGCCGCATCGAAACCGGTGCTGCGCACCGTGATGACCTTGATGCCATCATTCGAGCGCACGGTGGCGATCGCATTGCCGGCGTAGATCGGACGCTCGAACGTGTCGGGCGCGTCAACCTTGGTGATTTCAGAGATTTGAGCAACGTCCAGCTTGGCGGCGACGCGCGGCAAGATGTTCTTGCCATAGGCGGTGGCCGGCGCCAGCAGATGGCTATAGTTCGATGCCACTGCCAGCACCTGCTCGGCAACATTCTCGGCCAGGCCATCGGCGAACGGCGCACCATCGGCAACGATGACCTTCGTGACGCCGGCAATCGCAGCTGCTGCTGCGGCGATGCTGCTGCAATTGTGACCTGCGACCAGCACATGAACCTCGCCAGCGCATTGCAAGGCTGCCGTGATCGTGTGATGAGTACTGCCTTTTAACGCTGTATTGTCGTGTTCCGCGATGACTAATGCGACCATGATGATTCCTGTAGTGAAAAGCGGCAGCAAACATCGTTGCTGCAACCTGGTACGTTTCTGGAAAGGCGCGCTCGGAAGCTGACCTTTGCTCTGTTTGGTGACGCTGGCAGCGTCTGAAAGCGGGCCTTGAAAGCTAGATGACCTTCGCTTCGTTGCGCAGTTTTGCGACCAGCGTGGCGACGTCGGGCACGGTGATGCCGGCCGAACGCTTGGCCGGCTCGACCACTTTCAAGGTTGTGATGCGCGGCGCGCAATCGACACCCAGATCTTCCGGCTTGACCACGACCAGCGGTTTCTTTTTTGCTTTCATGATGTTCGGCAGCGTCACGTAGCGCGGTTCGTTCAGGCGCAAGTCGGTCGTGACGATCGCCGGCAGTGTCAATTCAAGCGTTTCGAGGCCGCCATCGACTTCGCGCGTGACGGTCACTTTGTCATCGTCAAGTACCACTTTGGACGCGAACGTCGCTTGCGGCCAACCCAGCAGCGCGGCCAGCATCTGGCCGGTCTGATTGCTGTCGTCGTCGATCGCCTGCTTGCCCAGAATAATCAGTTGCGGCTGTTCCTGCTCGGCCAATGCCTTGATCAACTTGGCCACTGCCAGCGGTTCGAGATCAGCGCTCGCTTCGACCAGAATGGCGCGGTCGGCGCCAATTGCCATCGCGGTGCGCAGCGTTTCCTGGCACTGCGTGACGCCGCACGAAATGGCGATGATTTCAGTGACCTTGCCGGCTTCTTTGAGGCGCATTGCTTCTTCCAGCGCGATTTCATCGAACGGGTTCATCGACATCTTGACGTTGGCCGTATCGACGCCCGAGCCGTCGGACTTGACGCGTACTTTGACGTTGTAATCGACGACGCGCTTGACTGGTACCAGAACTTTCATAGCTATGCCTTTGCAAAATGATGGGGATGACGAGCTCAATCCTGCGTAGATTATAAGAGGAAATCAAACTACAACGCAAATTAAAGCACGATCGTGCGTTTTGTTGTCGTGCTGCGACATTTGAAGGCATGAAAAAGCTTTTAACGCGGCGTATCCGTGGCAATGCGCCGACGGCTTACTTACGCTGCATTAAGAAAATGAATTCACGTCCGTGCTGCTCATGGGATAACAAGGCATTGCCGGTTTGCTTGGCGAATGCCTGGAAGTCACGTACGGAACCTGGGTCGGTCGCCATGATACGCAACACTTGGCCGCTTTCCAACTCGGACAGCGCCTTTTTGGCCTTCAAAATCGGCAGTGGACAATTCAAGTCCCGTGCATCGAGTTCTTTGTCGAATCCCATGATCTCGTTATCAAGTAATGTGTCGGTCATTGCTGTTCCGCATTAAAGTAGTTGTGTTTATTTTTTCTATACTACTCCAATTATAGATAATTGACGCGGTGCAGCAAAATACTTTTTCTACTTTAATATCAAAAAAACAAATGAACAGGACAGGAGCGGTACAGCGCCCGCCTGATTTTGCCTGGCGCAGCGCTTCAAGCACGCCGCTTCAAGCCACCTGCCTGATCAAACTGGTGATCAAGCTCATGACTCAAATGCGTTGATCGGACCGCTGCGCGCATTGCTCAAGTGCGCTGCGCTACCCATGCCGCAACGCCGGCCAGCGCTTGCGGCAACGGCCCCGGTTCGGTGCCGCCAGCTTGCGCCATATCGGCGCGTCCGCCACCCTTGCCGCCGACTTGTTGCGCAACAAAGTTCACCAGATCTCCAGCCTTGACCCGCCCAATCGCATCAGCCGTGACGCCGGCAATCAGGCTGACCTTGCCACCCTCAACGCAAGCGAGCACGATGGCGGCCGTCTTCAGCTTGTCTTTCAGCTTGTCCATCACGACTCGCAAGCCGGCGACATCCATGCCGGCCAGCGTCGCGGCCAGCACCTTGATGCCATTGACATCGACCGCCTGGCCGACCAGTTCATCGCCCTGCCCTGCCGCCAACCTGGTTTTCAGGACCAGCACTTCTTTTTCCAAAGCCTTGACGTGATCTTGCACTTGCGCGATGCGCGCGCTCAGTTCCTCCGGATTGGTCTTCAATGCGCCGGCAGCATCCAGAAGGCGCCGGCTCATGCCTTGCACCAGCGCCAGCGCGCCTGCGCCGGTCACCGCTTCGACGCGGCGGATGCCGGCTGCAACGCCGCCTTCGGCCACGATCTTGAACAAGCCGATGTCGCCGGTGCGCGCGACATGCACGCCGCCGCACAGTTCGCGCGAACTGCCGATGTCGAGCACCCGCACTTCATCGCCATATTTCTCGCCGAACAGCGCCATCGCGCCGTGCTTGACGGCCGCATCGAACGACATCAACTGGGCCTGCGTCGCCTGATTTTCCAGAATTTCGCGATTGACGATGACCTCGACCTGCGCGATCTCGGCAGCCGTCAGGGCGGCATTGTGGCTGAAATCGAAACGGGTTTTTTCGGCATCGACCAACGACCCTTTTTGCGCCACATGACTGCCCAGCACTTCGCGCAGCGCCTTGTGCATCAAATGGGTAGCCGAATGGTTGCGTATCGTGCGTGCGCGCTGATCTGCATCGACTTGCGCAGCGACCGTATCGCCCACTGCCAGCACGCCTTGCGTGAGCATGCCGTGATGACCGAACACGTCGGCCTGGATCCGCAAAGTGTCTTCGACCGCGAAGGTGCAACCAGCGACCAGAATGGCGCCCTGGTCGCCGACCTGGCCACCGGACTCGGCATAAAATGGCGTGACGTCGAGCACGACGATACCCTGCTGCCCGGCGCTCAGTTGCTGCACCGGCGCGCCGTTCGCATACAGTGCGATGACGACGCTGTCGTGCGCCAGCTTGTCATAGCCGACAAAAGCGGTCTTGGCGCCGCCATACTCGACCCCGGCCGCCATCTTGAACTTGCCGGCGGCGCGCGCCGTTTTCTTTTGCTGCTCCATCGCGGCGGTAAAACCGGCCTGATCGAGCACCACATTGCGCTCGCGGCAAATGTCAGCGGTCAAATCCAACGGAAAACCATAAGTGTCATACAGCGTGAACGCAGTCGCGCCGGCCAGATGGCTGCCATCTTTCGCCAGTTCCGCTTCCAGTATCTTCATGCCATTTTCCAGCGTTTCGCCGAAACGCTCTTCTTCCTGGCGCAACACTTGCTCGACGCGCGTTTGCGCCTCGACCAATTCGGGATAAGCGGCGCCCATTTCGAGCACCAGATCGGCCACCAGCAGGTAAAAGAAGGGCTGACTTTGCCCCAGTTTGTGGCCATGGCGCAGCGCGCGGCGAATGATGCGGCGCAGCACATAAGCATGGCCTTCGCTGCCGGGAATGATGCCATCGACGATCAGGAAGGCGCAGGCGCGGATATGGTCGGCGATCACCTTCAGCGAATTGCTTTCCAGATCCACGGCGCCGGTAACGCGCGCGGCGGCCTTGATCAGGTTCTGGAACAGATCGATGTCATAGTTGCTGTGCACGTGCTGCAGCACGGCGGCCAGGCGCTCCAGACCCATGCCGGTGTCGACGCACGGCTTGGGCAAGCGCGGCATGTTGCCTTGTTCGTCGCGGTTGAATTGCATGAACACCAGATTCCAGATTTCGATGTAGCGGTCGCCGTCTTCATCAGGACTGCCAGGAGGACCGCCCCAGATTTCCGGGCCGTGGTCGAAGAAAATTTCGCTGCACGGGCCGCAAGGACCGGTTTCCGCCATTTGCCAGAAATTGTCGGATGCATAGCGCGCGCCCTTGTTGTCGCCGATGCGGATGATGCGCTCGAACGGCACGCCGATTTCATCGGCCCAGATAGCATAGGCTTCATCGTCTTCGTGGTACACCGTGACCCACAATTTTTCCGCCGGCAATCGGTACACGACGGTCAGCAATTCCCATGCATGCTGGATCGCTTCGCGCTTGAAGTAATCGCCGAAGCTGAAATTGCCCAGCATTTCAAAGAACGTATGGTGGCGCGCAGTGTAACCGACATTTTCCAGGTCATTGTGCTTGCCGCCGGCGCGCACGCAGCGCTGCACCGATGTCGCGCGCGAGTACGAACGCGTATCAAGGCCCAGAAACACATCCTTGAACTGGACCATGCCGCTATTGGTCAACAACATCGTCGGATCGTTGCCTGGCACCAGCGGGCTCGAGCGCACGATCGAATGCCCCTTGGATGCAAAAAATTGAAGGAATTTGTCGCGAATTTCGAATGATTTCATGTTTTTTAGCGGCAGGCAGCTTTAAGGGAATGAACAATTATACGTGATAAGGTGTATTAAAAAGAACGATATGGATGTCAAAGAGGCGGCAAAAAACGGCGCCGCCAGGCGCTGCCAATAAGCGCGCTGACGAGTGCAGAAGTCAGGCTGCCCGATTCAGACGAAGTGCGGCCCGATCACATCGATGCGATCGGTGCAGAAGGCGTCCACACCCCAGCTCAGCAACGCGCGCGCGCGCTGCGCATCGTTGACGGTATAGCAAAACAGGCCGTATCCAGCTTGCCGCACAGCGCATGCCTGATCTTGCGTCAGGTGCTGATGGTTGACGTGCAGCGCACAAGCACCCAGTTCGCGCAATGGCGCTTGCCAGTCGTCTGGCGTTTGCGGTATCCGCTCGACCAGCCAGGCCCGCGGCACTGCGGGCGCGGCCAGTTGTGCGGCAGCCAGCGCAGCGTCAGAGAACGATGCCAGCAGCGGCACGCGGGCCAGGTTTTCGGACACGTTCGCGGCGCCGATCTGGTGCGCAAATCTGGCCTGGACCAGTTGTGCGACAATCCGCCCCGTGACCGCTTCAAAGCCTGGCACCGGCTTGATTTCGATATTCATCCAGATGCGCTGCAAGATGCAATAGTCGACAAATTGGCTGAACAAGGGCACCGTTTCGTCGGCAAATGCCGGGCCGAACCAGCTGCCGGCATCCATCCGGGACAGGACATCGGCACTGTAATGGCTGACTTTGCCGGCACCTTGCACGGTGCGGCCCAACTGCGCATCGTGCAGCACGACCGGGATGCCGTCTTGCGACAGCATCACATCGAATTCGACGGCCCGAAAACCGTGCGCCAGAGCGCAACGCAAGCCGGCCAAGGTGTTTTCGGGCGCCAGTTTGCCGCCGCCGCGATGTGCAATGATTTTAGGATAAGTCCACATCGATAACACCCTGGAATAGACAAACGCATCAACAGGAAATGCGGTGCGTCTTGGAACTGGATCCTGACACGAGCACCATGCGATCGACCATGGCCAGTGCCAATGAAAATGACAGTGAAAAACCCTCGGCCATGCCGACATCACTCAGGCCTGTCCGCGGGCCAGGCCTGAGCCGCATGCCAGCCAGGCCATGCTGCTCGCAAAATCTGTCCCACCTCGGCGCCGATGTCATCGAGATTGAGCGCCCCGGCAGCGGCGACGTTCAACCCGGACCCAACCCAGCGTCAGCGCGAAGCAGGCAGCGGCGTCAGCACAGTCAGATTGCGCAGATACAGCGCAAGCAGCAAGGCCAGGCCCATGCCAGCGGACAGCATCGCGACCACGCCAGGCCAGCCATCGCGGGTCCACATCACCCCCGACAGCGAACCGATCACGCTCGAACCGAGGTAGTAGAAAAACAAATATAACGCCGATGCCAGCGCCTGCGGCGCGCGCGCGCGGCGTCCGACCCAGCTGCTGGCAACCGAATGGGAAGCAAAAAACCCGAAAGTAAACAGCGCCATGCCGGCCACGATCAGCACCAGCGACTGTGCCAAGGTCAGCAGCAAGCCCGCCAGCATCAGCAACAGCACGCGCCACAACACGACGCGTCGGCCCAGTCGGTCAGCCAGCTTGCCGGCCCAGACCGCGCTGAAAATACCCAGCAGGTACAGCAGCGAAATTGCGCCCACGCTGCTGGCAGAAAGTGCAAACGGCGCGCCCAGCAAACGATAGCCGATATAGTTATAGATACTGACAAAACACCCCATCAGCAGGAACGACAGGCAAAACAGCGCGGGCAAGCCGGCGTCCGAAAAATGCTGCCGCAATCCGGCCGGCAACGCACCCCAGCCCGGCGCACTGGCGACGAAATTCTTCGAGCGCGGCAAGCTGCGCCAGAATTCGAACGCGGCCAGCAATCCGACCGCACCCATCACGGCGAGCGCCACGCGCCAGG
>JBLHNV010000147.1:0-7410 GCA_047623125.1 Janthinobacterium sp.
TGCCAGCCGGCAGACGGCTGGCATTTTGCGTTTGCGTTTGCGTTTGCGTTTGCGTTTGCGTTTGCGTTTGCATTTGCATTACATGTTTACAGCTCTGTTGTTCGCGCCCCCGACCTGCCGCACAAGCACCGACTTTTGCCCAGCAAAGCACGCCGCTCGGAGCATGGCCAAAACTGCCGCCAGGTGCGGCAACCCGGGCGCGATGCATGCGCCCGGATGGCAACGGCATGCCTCACCTGATGCGCTGCATTTGAGCGCCAATGCAGCGCTGTTGCACTACCGCTTGGGCGGCGTCAGGTAAGCGGCTGTCGCGCCCGGGGTCTGTGCGCTGTGCTTGATTTCCAGGCGCGCAATCGATTGCAGATGGACTTCATCGGGACCGTCGGCGTAGCGCAGCGCCCGGCCCCAGGTCCAGTGATCGGCCAACGGGGTGTCAGGGCTGATGCCCATCGCACCGAAGGTTTGCATGGCCCGGTCACACACGGTCGTGTGCACGGTCGGTACCAGCGCCTTGATCATCGATATTTCCTTGCGTGCGGCGCGCGCGCCGACCTTGTCGATCATCCACGCCGTTTTCAGCACCAGCAAGCGGGCCTGGTCGATTTCGATACGCGAACGCGCGATCCATTCGGACACGATGCCATGCTGGTGCAGCAATTTGCCGAAGGTGCTGCGCTGCTGAGAGCGCTCAACCATCAATTCGAGCGCCAGTTCGGCTGCGCCGATCGAGCGCATGCAATGGTGAATGCGGCCCGGTCCCAGACGCGCCTGGGCCAGCGCGAAGCCGCTGCCCTCTTCGCCCAGCAAATTGGTGACCGGCACGCGCACATCCTTGAACACAATCTCGCAATGCCCTTCCGGCGAATGGTGGTTCATGATATCGATGTTACGCACGATGTCGACGCCAGGCGTGTCGCGCGGCACCAGCACCATGCTTTGCTGGTGATGCGGGTCGGCAGCCGGATCGGTCTTGCCCATCAGGATGAATATCTTGCAATTGGGATGGGCGGCGTTGGTGATGAACCATTTGCGGCCATTGATCACGTAGTCATCGCCATCGCGCGTGATCAAGGTCGTGATGTTGGTCGCATCCGACGATGCCACGTCCGGCTCGGTCATCGCGAACGCCGAGCGGATGTCACCATTCAACAGCGGCAGCAGCCACTGTTCGCGCTGCTCCGGGGTGGCGAACATGTGCAGCAATTCCATGTTGCCGGTGTCGGGCGCATTGCAGTTGAACACTTCCGAAGCCCAGCCGATGCGGCCCATGATTTCAGCCAGCGGCGCGTATTCGCTGTTGTTCAAGCCGGTGCCGGGCTCGCCCTCTTTCAGATGGGGCAGGAACAGATTCCATAATCCTTCCGCCTTCGCCTGCGCCTTCAGTTCTTCCATGAACGATACCGGATAGATACCGGCATGGACTTCCTCGTTGTACTGGCGCACGCGCGGCAAAATGCGCTGGTCCAGGAAATCGCGCACGCGGGTGCGCAAGTCTTCTACCTTGGGTGTATAGCCAAAATCCATGATGAAATCCTCTGTCAAGTTAGGTGTTGCGTTTTTGTTCTGCTAGTTCGGGTGGTTCGGGTTATTCCTTGTTTTCCTGCTCGATCAAGGTCACGGCCAGCTGCGCCAGATGGCCTGCCATCTGGCCCACTTGCACCGCTTTTTCGCTGGAAGCATTGCCATCTTGCGCGCGCTTGAGTACGCCTTGCAAGATCGCCGCCAGCCGGAAAAAACTAAATGCCAGGTAGAACGGCCAATGGTCGATTGCACCAATGCCGCGCAGAGCGCAATACTGAGCCACCATCTGCGCCTCAAGCGGTATCCCCAGTTGTTCGCGATCTTTGTCCGCCAGCCCGGAGATGTGGCCGGACGATGGCAGACGCAGGCACATGCAGAAATAGGCCAGATCGGCCAGCGGGTGGCCCAGCGTCGACAATTCCCAGTCCAGCAGCGCCAGCACACGCGGTTCAAATGGTTCAGTCGCCTCGAAGATCAGGTTATCGAGCCGGTAATCGCCATGCACCAGACTACGCTGGCCATCATCAGGGGGCAAGTTGGCCGGCAACCATGTGATCAAAGTTTCCATCGCGGCGATAGAGCCGGTTTCGGCAGCGCGGTATTGCCTGGTCCACATGCCAATCTGGCGCTCGAAATAATTGCCGGGCTTGCCGTAGTCACCCAGCCCCACCGCATCCACATCAACATCGTGCAGTTTCGCCAGCACGCCGATCAGTTCGTTGTAGAGCGGTGCGCGCTGCGCGCGCTCCAACTCGGGCAACGCCGGGTCCCAGAAGATCCTGCCCTGCTCGAAACTCATCACGTAAAACATGCTGCCGATGATGTCGACATCCTGGCAAAGATGATGCGCGCGTGCCACCGGCACATCGCTATGCGCCAATGCGACCAGCACGCGGTACTCCCGATCGACCGCGTGCGCACCTTTCAGCAATGCGCCCGGCGGTTGGCGGCGCAGCACATAATTGCCGCTCGCCGCTTTCAGCAGAAAAGTCGGATTGGATTGTCCACCGGCAAATTTCTCGAACGTCAAAGGGCCCTGGAAACCGTCGACATGGATTGCGAGGTAGGCGGCGAGCTTGACAGCGTCGAGCTTTTTTACATCACCGGCCGCGTCGTGCTTTACCTCCTGTGTTGCAGCATTACTTGCTTCGTTTACTTCATTTGTCATCGCTGCCATCTCCGTTTTTTAGCCATAGCTGATCGAATCGAACCGTCCCGGTACATCGAGGTGCGGGATATTGTTGAAACTGGCCAGTTTGACCGACTGTGGATTGAAATAATAATGCGAAAAGCTGGTATTTCTGACCTGCAAATTGAGTTCGATCGCGCTGAGCGCCGGTGCATCCAGCACTTGCCTGGCCATCATGCCGGTCGGACCGCCCGAGCTGACGACCAGCACACGCTCGCCACCGCAGTCCTGAATGAAGCGACGTGCAGTAGCGACGCGGTCGGCGAAACCGGTCCAGCTTTCCGGCGCGGCAGCGCTCAGCTTGTCGTCGGCCCACAGCTGCAATACCTGCTTCAATGCCTTGTAGAAATGGCGCTTGTCACCCGCCACCAACGCTTTCAGTTCGGCATGCTCGTCGCCGAGCGCGTTGAACAGCGCATAAAAATCGTATTCATTCAAACCCGCGTGTTCGGTAAAGTCCAGCTTCTGGTCATTGCCGCGGCAAATGCCGACGGCGCTTTGCCGGTGACGCAGCTGGGTGCCGATGATGACCCGGTCAAAGCGGATGTTGCGCTCGAGAAAATATTGCCCCAGCCACAACGCTTGCTGCTCGCCCAGCGCGGACAAACGGTCATAATCATCGGTCCCGAAGGATGCCTGGCCATGCCGCACCAAATAGAACTCTGCCATGCCGCAGCTCCTCTTTTGTGATTCAAGGAGCCATCATAACGGCCCGCTCGATATTGTTGAAATTTATTATAATGATTAAACACTATAAATTTTGGTGATGGTACATGCCCATGGACCAACATAAAGAAGGAGGTAACTGTGCGCTTGAACCAGGTCGACCTGAACCTGTTCGTCATTTTTGAAACAATCTATGCCAAACGCAACCTGACCCGCGCCGCCGAAGTGCTGTGCATTTCGCAACCAGCGGTCAGCAATGCGCTGGCACGGATGCGCAAGACGTTCAACGACCAGTTGTTCGTCAGTACGCCGCAAGGCATGGTGCCCACACCGGTCGCGCAAAACATCGTCGGGCGCGTCGGCGAGGCACTGCAATTGCTCAATGCCAGCGTGCAAGAAGCGGGCCAGTTTTTTCCCGGCAGTGCCGAAAAGGTATTTCGGGTCAGCATGAATGACTTGACAGAAACACTGCTGCTGCCCGCGCTGGGCGACGTACTGCAGCGCGAAGCGCCGGGCATCCGCATCGAAAGCTACTTCAGCAACCGGCGCGATGTCGCGCGCGAACTGGCGACAGGCGCGCTGGACCTGGCGATCGATGCGCCGTTGAGCCAGGATCCACAACTGCGCCACGGTCCGTTGATGAGCGAGCGCTATGTCTGCATACTGCGGCGCGGCCACCCGCTGGCCGGACAAGAACTGACACTGGAAAATTACCTGGCGTTGGGGCATATCCATATTTCGAGCCGGCGCGAAGGGCTGGGCCATGTCGATGCGGCGCTGAACTTGCTGGGCAAGCGGCGCAATATCCAGATGCGGGTGCAGCACTACATGGTCGCGCCATTGATTGCGCTGCGCACCGACCTGGCTTTGACCGCGCCGCTGGGATTGATGCGGGGCATCGATGCGATCCAGCTCGAATTGCCATTTGCGCTGCCGGCGATGGAGTGGCATCTGTACTGGCACCGCAGCGCCGACCGCGACCAGGCCAACCGGTGGCTGCGCGACAAGCTGTTGCAATTCATGCGCGCAGTGAAATGAGGCAGCAGGACCCGGGCGGCAATCCCGAAGCCGAAAACTTAGCCATCCAGTAAAATGCCGACTTGACCGAACACAAGCTTGAAATACAGCTGATCCATGAATATTTTTCTGACACTGATCCTGGCCGGACTGACGATGGTCGGACCGCTCGCGATCGACACTTACCTGCCCTCCTTCCCTGCCATCGCCACGGCGTTCAACGCCAGTCCGATCATGGTCCAGCAAACTTTGAGCGCCTTCCTCTTTACGTTTGCGTTCATGATGCTGTTTTACGGCACGCTGTCGGACTCGTTCGGGCGCCGGCCGGTGCTCCTGGTATCGCTCGCCGTCTACATCGCCGCCTCGGTCGGCGCAGCGCTGGCGCCATCGTTTGGCGCGCTGCTGGCGTGCCGCGTACTGCAGGGCCTGGCTGCGGGCGCAGGTTCCGTGATCAGCCGCGCCATCGTGCAAGACCGCTTCAAGGGTAGCGAAGCGCAAAAAATTCTGTCTCAGATCATGATGGTGTTCGGCCTGGCGCCGGCAATCGCACCTATTTTGGGCGGATGGCTGCAAGTATCATTCGGCTGGCGCTCGGTCTTCTGGTTCCTGGCCGGCTTTGGTGCGCTGATGTTCATCGTCGTCCACCGCTACCTGCCCGAGAGCTTGCCCAGACGCCACCCGTTCCAATGGAAAGCGATCGCGACCAATTACTGGAAAGTGCTGTGCCACCGCCAGTTTTTGCTGCTGTCGGTCGCCATCGGCACCACGTTCGGCGGTTTTGCGCTGTACATCGGTTCGGCCGCATACTTCATCATCAACATCTTGCACTTGCCGGAAACCGCGTTCGGCTGGCTTTTCATCCCGTTGATCAGCGGCATGATGATCGGTTCAGCGCTGGCGGGGAAATTCGCGCACCGCTACCGCCAGACCAGCCTGGTCTGGGCCGGCTATGGCTTGATGCTGGTGGCCGCGCTCGCCAACATCGCCTACAACATGGTCTTCGCAGCCGAAGTGCCGTGGGCGGTACTACCGTTATTTCTGTATTCGTTCGCGCTGTCGATCGCGATGCCGCCGATGACGCTGATCGCGCTGAACCACTTCCCCGACAATAGCGGGCTGGCATCGTCGATGCAATCGTTCATCCAGATGCTGCTGTTCGCGCTGGTGTCGGGGCTGGTCGCGCCGCTGCTGTTCGACAGCGCGCTAAAACTGGCGTGGGGCGTGATGGCGGGACTGCTGATCAGCGCAGTGTGCTGGGTCCGGGTCCGGATCGAAGCGGGCAGCACCGACAGTGGCCGCACTAGCAGCAGTAATAGCAGTAATAGCAGTAATAGCAGTAATAGCAGTAATAGCAGTAATAGCAGTAATAGCAACAACGCAACAGGCTGAGTGCTGCCGCATGTGCGGGCAGGCACTGCAACGACCCTGGCTACAGCCGGCTGTTGGCGCGTGCCCATGCGACGATGCCGGCGGCATCCATGGCACCGGGCTGGCGCGCCACTTCGCGCCCGTTCTTGAACAGCGCCAGCGTCGGAATGCTGCGGATCGCGTACCGCGCCGCCAATTCCCGGGCATCTTCGGTATTGAGCTTGACGACGCGAAATTGCGGCTCCAGTTGCGCCGCAGCCTGGCCGTAGGCAGGCGCCATCGCGCGGCAAGGCCCGCACCACGGCGCCCAGAAGTCGACCAGCACCGGAATCTGGCTGCGCGCCACATGCTTTTCAAAGCGCGCACTCACCAGCTCAAGCGGCGCGCCGGTAAACAGCGCTTTGGCGCACGTGCCACAAACGGGGCCCTGCGTCAGCTTCACGGCTGGCACCCGGTTGACCGCGTCGCAATGCGGGCAGACGATGTGGAGCGCATCTTGCTGCGCGAAACTGGAAGGGCTCGAAGCACTGGAAGAATTGGACATAACGTCTCCATACCGGGTTATAAGGTCAGATTACCAGAGTTGATCGGGCCAGGTGCAATCACAGCGCCAACTGGTTTGCTCAGCCATCGTGCTGCGCGCAGCATGTCGCCAGTTCGAAGCAACTTAATCGCGCACACCGAGTCACTCAATTGAATCAGCAAAACATTTACCAAAGGCTACACTAGCGGATGGACATCATTCCCACATTTCCCCCATGGAAGCATTCAGGAACAACATGACGGTACTCACGAACAACCCGGGCAAGCTGCTGCTATTGCTGATCGCCATCATCGCACTACTGGGCGGCATTGCGGCTTGCTCGCCGCTGAAGGTGATCAATGCCTTCTCGTCAGGGCGCGCATCGAGCGTGACGCAGGGCCTCGCTTACGGCAGCCACACACGCCAACAACTCGACATTTACACGCCGGTGAGCAACACCGGTGCCAACGGGCAAACAGGCGCGCCAGTTGTCGTGTTCTTTTACGGCGGCAACTGGAGTACCGGTGATCGCGCCGATTATGCCTTCGTCGGCCATGCGCTAGCCTCGCGCGGCATCGTCGCCGTGATCGCCGATTACCGGCTGTATCCGGAAATCGTTTATCCGCACTTCCTCGACGATTCGGCGCAAGCGCTCGCATGGACTGTCAGGCATGTGGCCGAACACGGCGGCGATCCGCAGCAGCTGTTTGTCATGGGCCACAGCGCCGGCGCCTACAATGCGGCGATGCTCGCGCTCGATCCGCGCTGGCTGGCCAACCAAGGCTTGCCTCAGGAAAAAATGGCGCTGCTGCGCGGCTGGATCGGGCTGGCCGGGCCATACAATTTCATTCCGATCGAAAACAAGGCGACGCGGCTGGTGTTTCCGTATCCGCAAACGCCTGCCAATTCACAACCGATCTACCATGTCAGCGCAGCCATGCCACCGGCGCTGCTGATCGCCGCCAGCGAGGATACGCTAGTCAATCCGCAGCGCAATAGCGGCGCTCTGGCGAACGCCTACCGGGCGCTAGGCGTGCCGGTGATCGAACATTATTTCGACCGGGTCAGCCATGCCACGCTGGTTGCATCGCTGGCTGGCCCGCTGCGCAAGCTGGCCCCGACGCTC